>NZ_CAWPKR010000010.1:0-58996 GCF_963888765.1 Vibrio sp. B7 | reverse complement strand
GATTCTGTCTTAATTGACTTTGCTGCTTCACGAGCAAAAGCTTCGAGTGCTTTCTTATCCATATTGTCCATCCTTAGCCTTTAAGGCTTAAGTTTAGACAGTTACACAGAATTCAGGACACTCTCATAAACTGAGACACTTATTTAACGCAAATCACATTGAGTAATGAGGAACCTTTCAGTTGGCTGACTTTGCCGTTGGTAAAAAGCCCTTTTTGCGACCATCCCCAATAAGGTAAGTGCATTGGCCATTGGTTACTGTCCATCTGTTTTGAATCCAAAAGGCGTTGCCACTCTTCTTCCGTTACCAAGCGCATCGCCATTTTTTGGCAGGTTTTTTCTGCCACCTCATAGTTTAGGCGGCTCCATGCTAGGCCATGTTCCATATAGAACTGTTCATCACTCGAACGTAAATGAGGCACCACAAACTGCAAACCGTTTGCGGTGGTGCTCAAACGAATTTCAACCGCTGGCGGAACATTAAGAGCTGGCGCTTTGGTTGATGGTTTCGTTGATAATAGCGAACTCGCCATTTCCACTTGTGGTTTTGGTAAAGACTTTTTGGTGATTTGTTTTGCGGCAGACGTTGCTTGAGCGGAAGTTGTCTTTTTTATCGGCGAGCTAGACTGTGCGCGCCCTTTGACAACCTCACGAATGAAAGCTTCTTTGTAACCGGGGATTTGCTGGATAAGAGGCAGTTCTTTTTTTACTTGGTCGTAATCAGTATAAGGACCGATTAAGCAACGATACGTTTTCGCTTCTGGTTTTAGCCATACATCGGTAGAAATATGGGTATAAAACGCTTTGGCTTTCAGCAAAGATAATGGCTTATTTAACACGCCACACTGAATCCAAAAAGTGGATGATTGCCCTTTGGGCTTTTTCTTTCCCCATAAACCTTGCCCTATTGGGCATGCTTTATCAAGAATGGGCAATTGATCGACAGAAGCTTGAGTCGCATCACAAAGAAAATCTTCCGCCCAAGCGGGTTGAAATAAAGCCAGCGACGCCAACACCGTTAGGCTTGATGTCACACACAGGGTCGTTTTCCGCATCAGGGTCATCATATTGAGTCCATATACTTGCTTAATAGTAGTGACAACATTACCGATTCAATGTTCCCTAGTTCAATGGATTTGGGTTGGGTATAACAAAAATACTAGCAAAAAAAGAGCCGCATTTGACGGCGGCTTTTAGTTTAGGGATTTTCTTTAGCAAAAATCAATTGCCACATCACCCTTTGTAAATTTTTGGGTTAAAAACATCGCGTAGCCAGTCACCCAACAGATTGATCACCAACACTAATGTGACTAGTACAAAACCAGGGAAAGCCGTAATCCACCAAGCGCCAGAGAAGATGTAGTTAAAGCCCATGCTAATCAAAGCACCCAATGATGGCTGATCGACTGGCAAACCTAAACCTAGGAAAGAGAGTGCCGCTTCAGACATGATCGCATTGGCAATTTGTACAGTTGAGATAACCAAAATAGGCGATAAACAGTTAGGTAAAATATGGCGAAACATGATGCGTGGCGATTTAAAACCCATCACACGAGCCGCTTCCACATACTCTTTTTTCTTCTCGGCGAGCACTGACGCACGAATTGTCCGCGCGTATTGTGGCCACTCAGCCACGCCAATAATCACCACCAGCATCACAACCGCATACTGACTATAAAATTCACTCCCAAAACTGGCTTTGAAAATTGCCGAAACAATGATCGCCACCATCATGGTTGAAAACGATAGCTGTACATCAGCAAAACGCATCAAAAAGCTATCAATACGTCCGCCAAAGTAGCCAGCAGAAAGGCCAATCACGATACCAAGTAGCAACTGTAAACCGACCGCCAAAAAGCCAATCGTCAGTGATAGACGCGAACCATACAGTATGGTCGACAAAATATCGCGCCCTTGCTCATCCGTGCCGAGAACAAAGCGCTCATCGGCTCCCTCCATCCAAGAGGGAGGTAATTCTGCATCCATCAGATCAATCGATGATAGGTCGTACGGGTTGCTGGGGGCAATGAGTGGCGCAGCGACAGACAAAGTTAAGAATACCAAAAAGATGACGAAGCTGGTCATCGCCACTTTATCACGCAAGAAATAGTACAAAAAATCAGACTGTTTAAAACGCTCCCAACGAGATGGAGCAGCAGCAAATTGGCTCATGATTAAGCTCCTTTTCCAGTAAGGTTCACAGTCGGGTTAATCAGACCGTATAACAGATCGACAATGGTGTTGGTGACAACGAAAATCAGGCCAACGAATATGACGTAAGCGGTGATCAGCGGAGTATCAACTCGGTTGATCGCTTCAAGGAAAAGAAAGCCCGTACCCGGCCACTGAAAAACAGTCTCGGTTAAGATGGTGTAGGCCACCATAGTCCCAATTTGTACACCGCCGACGGTTAGCACCGGTAACATGGTATTTTTAAGGGCATGTTGGTAGTAAATTTTGTTCAATGCCAAGCCTTTAGCTTTAGCAAATTTGATGTATTCCGAGCTCAGCACTTCCAACATTTCAGAACGCACTAAACGAATAAACAGCGGCAGCATGATCGACGCCAGTGAAACACAAGGCAGCACCAAGTGTGCTAAGCCATCAGCCGTGAAAAAGCCAGATTCCCAACCCAACCAATTGGCGGTTTCCCCTCGTCCATACGACGGTAACCAACCTAACGTGATCGAAAAAACATACATCAACATAATCGCAGTTAAGAACACTGGGATAGAAATACCAATACTGCTGCCCGCCATCACCACTTTGGTAAAGAAGCTTTTGGGATGAATGGCTGTGTAAACCCCTAATGGAATGGAACAGACAATGATGATTACGGTCGCACCGAGCACAAGCTCTAACGTTGCGATTAATTTATCGAGAATAACGTCTACCGCAGGACGTTTGAAAAAGTAGGACGTGCCTAAATCACCCTGCACCGCGGCCGTAATAAAACGAGTATATTTGGCAATGAAAGGATCATTCAGTCCAAGTTCATCGCGCAGCGCTTGGCGCTCGCTTTCTGAAACAGACTGCCCAACAAGCTCACGCAATGGGTCGCCTAAGTTATCCTGAATGGCAAACGCCACCAGACTGATCACAAACATCACTATCAGTGCCTGAAACAGGCGCTTGACCAGAAACGAAAACATTCCTTGCCCCTTAAACTATCCATGATGGTTCTTTTTAAAATTGAATTAACTTTAATAGGAACGAAAAAATTCAGCCTAAAAAATGACACTCGACCCGACTGAAATAAAGCAAAGTGCAGAGATCTTAATAAGGCATCCAAGCGGATGCCTTGAGTGACTTAAGCGCCGCCCACATTACATGAGCGGCCAACTTAAGTAATTACTCGCTAACGACTAGGTCGCCGAAATAAGGGAATTCCATCGCGTTAACAATCGGTTTGATATCTAAAGTAGATTTCGCCCCCCACGCTAGGTTTTGCCAATGCAGTGGAACAAATGCTGCGTCGTTGTACAAAGTCACTTCGACTTTTTGCAGCATCTGTGCACGTTTCGCAGGATCGGTTTCTACGTTTGCCGCTTCAACCAACTTATCCACTTCTGGATTTGAGTAGTGACCACAGTTGTACTGGCCTTTACCACTCTCTTCGTTACGTGTCATGGTTAAGAACTCGGTGAAGTTTGCTGAGTCTTCAGTATCTGAGTGCCAGCCAATCATTAACAGATCCGCGGCGCACTTATCAAACTCAGGCCAATATTGCGCTTTTGGCATGGTTTTAAGATCAACCTTAATACCAATTTTCGACAACATCGCCGCTGCAGCTTGTGCAACTTTCGCATCGTTCACATAACGGTTGTTTGGCGCGATCATGGTGAGCGTCAGCCCTTTCTCATAACCAGCCTCTTTCATCAGCTCTTTCGCTTTTTTCAAATCAAAACGAGGCACAAGGTTCGCGTCATAACCAGAATAACCCGCTGGGCCTTGTTGGCCAGCTGCTGTCGCAAAACCTTTCATGATTTTGTCAACGATACCTTGGTTGTTGATGGCATGAACAATGGCTTGACGCACGCGAACATCTTTCAGTGCTTCATTGCTGTTTTGGTTCATTTGGAAAGTGATGATGCGCGTACCCGGCAAGGTCACAAGATCAATACCTTTGGCTTCTTCCACACGTTTATGATCGTTTGGCGCAACAGGTGCAATCATATCCACATCACCCGAAAGGAGCGCCGCAACACGAGTGGCATCTTCTTTAATCGGCACTAGGGTCAGTTTGTCTACGTTGCCTTTTGATGCGCTATCCCAATAATCTTTAAAGCGTTCAAATTCCACTTTTACGCCTTGTTCGCGGAAAGTCACTCTAAATGGGCCAGTACCAGAAACGTTGGTCGAAGCAAACGAGTTACCGTGCTTCACAATTTCAGATTTCTCTTTACCATCAGCCGCTTTGCCCGAATAGAACTTGCTGTCCATAGGGAAGATGTAGGTTGCGGTTTGCAGAACCAGAGGATAAGCGCCTTTGGATACGATCTCGACGGTGTAATCATCTACTTTGACCATCTTTTCATACGGTTCAAAAATAGCTTTGAAATCAGGAGAATCTTGTAAACGATCGAACGTCCAGACCACATCGTCTGCCGTCATTTCGTTACCAGAATGGAATTTTACCCCTTTGCGCAGCATAAAACGGAACGTTGTATCGTTGACACGTTCCCATTTTTCAGCAAGGCGAGGTTCAAAATCAAATGTCTGGGTGTAACGAACGAGAGGATCAAACACCATGTGAGACATTTGTAGCGTACCACCAGATAGCTGCTCATGCGGGTCAAGTGACACTGGGTCAGCATCATAAGCGACGGTAATATTGGCCGCGCTAGCTGCAAAGCTTAAGCCTGCCGCCATCAAAGCTACTGTTAGTTTGCTTTTCATGGTTTTCATTGCATAACTCCTTATGCGGGAATCCAAATCCCTAGTTGTTGTAATTGCTTCTGTTTATTCATTCCAAGCACGCTTGGTCATGATATCTCTATCTGTAACTTTTTTGGCTTACGCCGTTACTGCATCTTCTCTTAAGCCCGTAAACTCAGGCATTAAAGAAATCAAATGCTGGCTGTATTGGTGTTGAGGTGACTTAAACAACTGCTCTGTAGGGGCGACCTCCAGTAAGGTCCCCATTTGCATGACCCCGACACGATCGCACATTTGGCGGATCACAGGTAAATCATGGCTGATGAACAGCATGGTCAAATTGAGCTCATCTTGCAGATCTTTCAATAGGTTTAAGATCTGCGCTTGCACAGACACGTCGAGCGCGGACGTAGGTTCATCACAAATCAATAAGCGAGGACGCGTGGCGAGTGCGCGAGCAATCGAAATACGTTGACGTTGACCGCCGGAAAACTCGTGCGGATATTTCACTCCCGCCATCTTACCTAGGCCTACGTGCTCTAAAAGATCATGCACAATTTGCCGTGTTTCCGCTTCGCTACGGGTTAATTTATGAAAATGAATCGGCTCGGCAATGATATCGAAAATCTTCATTCTCGGATTCATTGAGGTATAAGGGTTTTGAAACACCATCTGCATCTGGCGGCGCATCGGACGGCGCTCGTTTTCCGATTTCAGCGCAGTAAGATCAATTCCTTCAAAACAGACTTTGCCTGAGTTTGGAACGTACAGACCCGCAATCACGCGTGCGATGGTTGATTTACCGGAGCCTGATTCCCCAACCAAACCAAAAGTTTCCCCTTCAAACACCTCAAAACTGACTTCATTTGAAGCTTGGACATATTCACGGCGACTTTCAAACAATGAGTCTTTGGTCGTAAAGCGTAAATTCACGTTTTCTACTGTCAGCAGTGGGCCTGTGTATTGGCGATTATCTTGGCTCTGACCTAACCAATGGTTTTTAACATCCAGTGGTTTTAACTCACTTGCCTCTTCGATATAGCTCACCAGCGGAAAGCGATCGAGTTTTTTATCTGAACGAGGAACGGCGGAAATCAAACTGCGCGTATAGGAGTGATCCGGAGCGCCCAACACTTTAGCTGTCGGTCCAAATTCAACCAAGTCACCGCGATACATCACCGCGACGCGATCCGTCACATTCGAGACCACACCCATATCATGGGTGACCAGCATACAACCAACATTGTTTTTAATGCATAGCTCGCGGATGAGGCTCAAGATTTGATCTTGAATAGAAACGTCTAATGCAGTGGTCGGTTCATCGGCAATAATAAGATCAGGTTCACCCGCCAGCGCAATGGCAATCACAACACGTTGACGCATGCCACCAGAGAATTGGTGTGGGTACTGCTTCAAACGGTTTTCAGGCTGAGGAATACCTACTTGCTTCATCAAAGAAAGTGCACGTTGATACGCTTCTTCCTCAGTCACTTTCATATTGGCGTGGATGGTTTCTGTCAGTTGATGTTCAACAGTAAATAGCGGATTAAGCGACGTCATTGGGTCTTGAAAAATAAAGCCAATTTTAGAGCCGCGAACTTGGCGCATCTGCTCAGGCGATAGGCCTGAAATCTTCTCACCATCTAAGAACACATCGCCACTGGCAATGAGACCGGGTGGGCTCAATAAATCGATAACCGCGTTACCTACGGTCGATTTTCCGGCGCCTGATTCTCCCACAACCCCAACAATTTCACCCCTCTCGATATTAAACGAAAGCGATTTCACAGCAACGTGAACACCATGACGCGATGGGTATTCAATACGCAGGTTTTTTACTTCTAAAAGTGACATCCCAGACCTCTACGACTTGAGCAGTGTTGTGCCCTGTCTGTAACTACCTTTGAACAACAAAGCGTTCAAAGGTAGTAAAAATGAATCCATTCATACCAGTACAATATTCTGGTAATTAACAAGGCCATCAATTTGGCAAATATTTCACAGAAAAGCAACATCGATAGAATAAAAAGTCGATATCAAATCAAACCAAAGCAGTAACATCGTATTTTTATGCACCACATATGCATTAATCATTGGTATGACCAATATTCTAGCACGCAGTAACATACCCCAAAACATAGACGTTAAGCCTAAGAAAACGCCAATTTACCATGCATTCTAAAAATGAATGCAGAATAAAATTTCAAATTATATTGCGGCATATCACGTAACACATTAGAAACAAAAACCAGAATAACCAACAAAATGCCAGACTAAAAACCAATGATAAAGCAGAAAAGCAGTGAATTCATCTGAACAAAAAATTTAGGGTTTAGCCTTTAAACATGATAATTCACTGACTTAATGAGATAGGAGTCAATAAGGAATCGAACATTGAATAGAGAGAATGGTCTTTCGACTGAGGCTTTTTAAGGTGGTCGGTGAAGAGCCCGGTTTTGAAAATCAGACAAACCCCACTTTGGCTCTCATTACCTTGATTAAGGCTCCAAACATCAGATATTAAAAAGCCCCAGTCTTTCGACCAAGGCTTTTTAAGATGGTCGATGAAGAGCCCGGTTTTGAAGATCAGACGAACCCCACTTTGGCTCTCATTACCTTGATTAAGGCTCCAAACATCAGATATTAAAAAGCCCCAGTCTTTCGACTGAGGCTTATTAAGGTGGTCGGTGAAGAGGGATTCGAACCCCCGACCCTCTGGTCCCAAACCAGATGCGCTACCAAGCTGCGCTATTCACCGATATATCTCTTTATTCTCGATTTTCACCAAGAACGGAAACCGAAGTTACCGAATAATGGGGTGGCTAACGAGACTTGAACTCGCGACAACCGGAATCACAATCCGGGGCTCTACCAACTGAGCTATAGCCACCATCAAACTTTGCAATAACCGCTTGCTTGCCGTTATTTTTCTTTTCATTTTTAACCAATGAGAAGAAAAGAAAAGTGGTCGGTGAAGAGGGATTCGAACCCCCGACCCTCTGGTCCCAAACCAGATGCGCTACCAAGCTGCGCTATTCACCGATACAAATTCATTTTTTGGAATAAACGAGAGAGAACTCTCTGCTCCGCTATTCCTAACATCATGATGCACTATCAAACTAGTCTATTCATCGATGTAAATCTTTTTTTCTCGACTTTCACCAAGAAAGGAAACCGAAGTTACCAAATAATGGGGTGGCTAACGAGACTTGAACTCGCGACAACCGGAATCACAATCCGGGGCTCTACCAACTGAGCTATAGCCACCACTGTTTTGCCAATTTGCTACTTATTTACATAAGCATCCGGATGGCGCGCCCGAAAGGATTCGAACCTTCGACCTTTGGCTCCGGAGGCCAACGCTCTATCCAGCTGAGCTACGGGCGCATGCCCTATCGGCGGAGTGGAATAATACGGAGTTCACACTAGGGCGTCTAGTACTTTTTCAACTTTTTTTATCGTTTGACGCCTTTTTCATCAGATAACCATTATTACCTCTATAATAAGGATGTGACTCACCCCTTGAAGATCGCAACTTGTTGTTTATTGCAACAACTTATCGGGATATAATCACCCAATATTTACATTGATTTAACAGCTTGAATGGCTTTTAAATCAGCCACACTCTAAATCTAAGTATAAATAGGTAAGCATGAACTTACCTTTGGAATATAAAGTGAGTTTAATGGATATGTCTCGACGAATCATAAGCGTGTTATTCGCTGCTTTAACCTTTTCTAGTGTTGCATTGGCAACCAGCCAAGCTGAATACGATGCCATTGCTGATCGCATTAAACCTGTAGGTGATGTTTACTTAGCGGGTAGTGAACCCGTTGCGGCAGAGCCGACAGGCCCTCGTGATGGCGCGCAAGTTTATGGTACATTCTGTATCGCTTGCCACTCTACAGGCATCAGTGGCGCACCTAAAATTGGCAATGCCGAAGAGTGGGCTCCACGTATCGCCCAAGGTAAAGATGTATTGAAAAATCATGCACTGCAAGGCTTTAATGCCATGCCAGCTAAAGGAACCTGTATGGATTGCTCTGACGACGAAATCGTTGCCGCCATTGAGCATATGATTGCAGGTCTTTAATACATTAATTCCTATAAAACAAAGGTTTGGCTTTAATTCCAAACCTTTGTTTTTATTATTTTTTAAGCACTATTTCTTAAACATGGCAGCGCGCAAATTAGCAATATGACTTTGTCCTTTCGCCATTCGCTCTTCTTGACTTACTGGCTTTTTGCTCTGTTCCCACTCAACATCGTCAAAGGGTAATTCATCCAAAAAGCGACTTTGTGTGGGTTTAAGCAGTTCCCCGTATTGACGACGTTCTTTACACATAGTGAAAGTCAGTTCTCGCTGCGCGCGAGTTATCCCGACATACATCAAACGACGTTCTTCTTCGACGTTGTCCTCATCGATACTGGTTTGATGAGGAAGAATACCCTCTTCAGTGCCAATTAAATAAACGTAAGGAAATTCAAGGCCTTTCGATGCATGCAATGTCATCAACTGAACGGCATCACTCTCATCCTCTTCTTCACTTCGCTCCATCATGTCGCGTAGGGTTAAGCGCTGTACAACTTCTTTGAGCGATTTTTCTTGTTGGTCATAGTTGTCACCTTCAAGGTCGGCAACAATCCAAGAATAGAGATCAGAGACGTTTTTCATACGCATTTCGGCCGCTTTGGGGCTGGAAGAGGTTTCATACAGCCAATCTTCATAATGAATATCTCGGACTAATGATCGCACCGCTTCAACGGTATTGCCTCGTTCAGCTTGATCTGAGATAGCCACTAACCATTGCGTAAACTGACGCAAGTTGTCGAGCCCTCTTCCAGACAAATGATGCTCTAAGCCAAGTTCAAAACTGGCCGAAAACAAGCTTTTGCCACGCATATTGGCGTAACTACCCAATTTCTCTAACGTGACTGGGCCAATTTCTCGTTTTGGCGTGTTCACAATGCGTAAAAAAGCATTGTCATCGTCAGGGTTCACCAACACTTTGAGGTAAGCCATGATGTCTTTAATTTCGGCTCTGGCAAAAAATGACGTTCCACCGGATAACTTATAAGGCACGCGGTTTTGCAGCAGCGATTTTTCAATTAAGCGTGACTGATGATTACCGCGGTACAATATCGCGTAATCACGATATTCGGTGCGATTGAGAAATTTATGCGCAATCAGTTCACCAGTGACCCGCTCCGCTTCATGATCTTCATTTTTCGCCAGCAAAACTTTGAGTTTTTCACCCTCAGGGATCTCAGAAAAAAGCGTTTTCTCATACACGTGTGGGTTGTTGGCAATCAGAATATTGGCCGCTCTCAAAATACGGCTGGTTGAACGGTAGTTCTGCTCAAGCTTAATCAGTTTAAGATTTGGGTAATCTTGCCCCAGCAACACGAGGTTTTGCGGTTTCGCCCCTCGCCAAGAATAGATGGATTGATCATCATCACCCACCACAGTTAAACGGCCACGTTCTCCAACCAACAATTTCACTAACTCGTATTGACTGGTATTGGTATCTTGATATTCATCCACCAGCAAGTAGCGAATGCGGTTTTGCCAACGCTGACGAACTTCGGCGTTGTTTTGCAATAACAGCACCGGCATTAAAATAAGATCATCAAAATCGAGCGCGTTATACGCTTTCATTTGCTTTTGATAAAGATCGAAGCAGTAAGCGAACAGCTGTTGTTGTTCACCTTGAGCAAAACCTTTCGCTTGCTCTGGCGTCAACATGTCGTTCTTCCAGTTGGAGATGGTGCTGAGCAATTGGCGCAGCAGATCTTTATCGCCCTCGAGCTGTTTCTCTGTCAACTCTTTGAGCAGCGCAAGCTGATCTTGGTCGTCAAACAGAGAGAACCCCGCTTTCAAGCCCAAAAATTTATATTCCCGACGGATAATATTGAGGCCTAAAGTATGAAATGTGGAAACGAGCAGCCCTTTTGACTCAGCTTTTCCAAGCGTTTGTGCTACCCGCGCCTTCATTTCTCGAGCGGCTTTGTTAGTAAATGTAACGGCAGCAATGTTGCGCGCTTTATAATCACACTGTTGAACCAAGTAAGCGATCTTGTTGGTAATTACGCGCGTTTTACCCGAGCCAGCCCCCGCCAATACTAGACATGGGCCCGATACATATTTGACGGCTTCGTCTTGTCTTGGATTCAGCTTCATGAGGTACTCGTATCACTTTTATTTGGGCCGTCTATGATAATGCCGCGCTTTACTGATTACTACGTCATTCACCATAAGATTTTTGTCATTTTACTACACTAGTGTATTGCATAAGGGGCTATAGTTTGGTCTATAATGAATGAACGTTCATTCACTGTGGGATGTCAGCATGTCTAACTGTATTCACGTGGATAAGTACCAGCAGATATTGGTGGCCGCTGAAAAGCTGATCGCTGAATCTGGATTTCAAGGCTTATCGATGCACAAATTAGCCAAAGAAGCCGGTGTCGCAACGGGAACAATTTACCGTTACTTTGATGACAAAGATCATCTTCTCGTGACAGTTCGCTTACACGTTTGTCAGCACATTGCTGACGCGGTGCAAGCCAATATTGATGATGAGATGCCTTTGAAAGAACGCTTTAAAATGATGTGGCTTAATATCTGGGAATTAGCACAATCAAGCAGTGCAACACTCAGCAACCGAGTTCAATATGAATCATTGCCAACAACAATCAGTTGCAATGTTAAGGAACTTGAGCGAAAAATGTTTGCCAAAGTGGATTTACTATTTGATCAAGGTAAAGAGCAGGGATTATTCAAGCCGTTGGATAACCAGATTTTGTCTGCTTTAAGCTTCGAAACAACGGTCGCCCTTGCCCGTAAAAAAGCGATGGAATGTTATCAACTGGATGACAGCGCACTCAGTGCTGTGATTGACGCCAGTTGGGATGCAATTACTCAACACTAACTTGGAGTTCTGACTAGAATGAAAAAGTGGACATTCTTTATGTTACTTATCGCCTTCCTACTGTTTGGTAGCGTGATAGGTTTTAATCTGTTTAAACAACAAAAAATTGCCGAATTCATGGCCAACCGTCCTGAACCTGAATTTCCAGTGACAGTGACTGATGTAACTCCTGTTGATTGGATCCCAGTGATTGAAGCGATTGGTTTTATTGAACCCAATCAAGGCGTGACACTGACATCTGAAACCAGCGGCGTGATCGATAAGATTTCATTTGAATCAGGAACACAAGTTGAGGAAGACCAACCTTTAGTTTTACTTGATTCCGCGGTTGAGAAAGCGAATTTAAAAAGCTCACAAGCTCGCCTACCAGCGGCAAAAGCGAAATACGAACGCTATAAAGGTCTATTTGCTAAAGGGTCGATTTCAAAAGAAGCTTATGATGAAGCCGAAGCAAACTACTACTCTTTGTCTGCAGATATTGAAAGTTTAAAAGCTTCTATTGATCGTCGTGAAATCAAAGCTCCCTTTGCTGGTGTGGTGGGTATCCGTAATGTGTATTTAGGCCAATACCTACAGCCAGGTACCGATATTGTTCGCTTGGAAGATACCAGTGTAATGCGTCTGCGCTTTACCGTTCCACAAACGGATATTTCACGTATTTCATTAGGCCAGCAAGTGGATATTTTTATCGATGCTTATCCTAATGCAGCGTTTACAGGATCCATTACTGCGATTGAGCCTGCCGTTAGCGTTCAAAGTGGTTTAATCCAAGTGCAAGCCGATATTCCAAATAGTGACGGTAAACTACGCAGCGGTATGTTTGCTCGTGCCAACATCATCCTGCCGAAATTAGAAAACCAAGTCACGCTTCCTCAAACCGCCATTACCTTCACCCTGTATGGTGATAATGTTTACGTGTTGAAAGAAGAAGATGGCGTTAAACGAGTAGAGCAGCGCGTTGTAAAAGTAGGTGAACGCAAAGGTGCTGTGGCGCATATTTTAGAGGGTGTACAAGATGGAGACATCGTGGTCACTTCAGGTCAAGTGCGCTTAAGTAACCATTCGAAAGTTCGGGTAGTCGAAAGTAATGCGACTACACCACCTGCTGAAACACCGATGCTGTAATTGGAGGAATCATGCGTTTTACTGATGTTTTTATAAAACGTCCAGTGCTCGCGGTATCGATCAGCTTTTTGATAGCTCTGCTTGGTTTTCAAGCTATTTTCAAAATGCAGGTTCGTGAATACCCTGAAATGACGAATACCGTTGTTACAGTGAGTACAGGCTATTACGGTGCAAGTGCCGACTTAATCCAAGGTTTTATCACTCAACCTTTGGAACAAGCTGTCGCACAAGCCGACAACATTGATTATATGACTTCTTCTTCGGTATTGGGTAAATCAACGATTACCGTAACGATGAAGCTCAATACCGATCCCAACGCTGCACTTTCAGATGTGTTAGCAAAAACGAACTCGGTACGCTCACAGCTTCCTAAAGAGGCCGAAGATCCGACGGTAACTATGTCTACCGGCTCAACCACCGCGGTGCTGTATATTGGTTTCACTAGTGATGAACTTAGTTCAAGCCAAATTACTGACTATCTTGAGCGTGTATTTAACCCTCAAATATTCACTGTCAACGGCGTCTCTAAGATTGACTTGTATGGTGGCATGAAATACGCCCTTCGCATTTGGCTTGATCCAGCAAAAATGGCAGGACTACAGCTCACTGCGGGCGATGTGATGAACGTGCTGAATGCCAACAACTATCAATCAGCAACAGGACAAGCCACTGGCGAATTCGTGCTGTATAACGGTAGTGCCGATACGCAAGTGTCAAATGTCGATGAGCTGAAAAACCTGGTGGTTAAAACGGGCGACGGCAATGTTATTCGCCTAGGTGATATTGCAAACGTCACGCTAGAAAAAAGCCATGATGTTTACCGCGCAAGTGCAAACGGCCGAGAAGCGGTTGTAGCAGCCATCAACGCAGCACCTAGCGCAAACCCAATCAACATTGCTCAAGATGTGCTGGATCTGTTACCGCAGTTAAAGCGTAATCTACCAAGTAACATCGAAATGAACGTGATGTATGACTCCACGGTGGCGATCAATGAATCGATCCACGAGGTCATAAAAACCATCGCTGAAGCCGCCTTGATCGTACTTGTCGTCATTACTCTATTCCTAGGCTCTTTACGGGCCGTTATCATCCCGATTGTTACCATTCCACTATCCTTAGTTGGTGTTGCTATGGTAATGCAGGGAATGGGCTTCTCATGGAACTTGATGACACTGCTAGCGATGGTATTGGCTATCGGCCTTGTGGTGGATGATGCAATCGTTGTACTAGAAAACGTTGACCGCCACATTAAGCTGGGTGAATCACCATTTCGTGCCGCGATTATTGGTACTCGTGAAATCGCCGTTCCGGTAATTGCGATGACGCTGACACTGGGCGCCGTTTATGCACCGATAGCGATGATGGGTGGCATAACAGGCTCACTCTTTAAAGAGTTTGCACTCACACTGGCTGGAGCTGTATTTGTTTCAGGTATTGTTGCACTGACACTTTCACCCATGATGTGTTCTAAAATGCTTAAAGCGCACGAAGAGCCCAACAAGTTTGAACAAAAAGTGCATGGATTGCTTGATTCAATGAGTAACCGCTACGCTGCATTACTCGAGAAAGTAATGCAGCGCCGTCCTGTCGTGATTGCCTTTGCGGTGATCGTGTTTGCCAGCCTGCCTATGCTGTTCAAATTCATTCCAAGTGAGCTTGCCCCTTCTGAAGATAAAGGCGTGGTCATGTTAATTGGTACGGGTTCTTCGAATGCGAACTTGGACTATTTACAAAACACCATGAATGACGTGAATACGATTCTGTCTGAACAGCCAGAAGTCCAGTTTGCTCAAGTCTTTACCGGTGTTCCAAGCTCCAACCAAGCGTTTGGTATTGCCTCTATGGTACCTTGGAGTGAACGCCAGGCAAGCCAAGCTGAGGTTGCCACTCGAGTCGGCACCTTAGTGCAAGATATTCCAGGCATGGCCGTGACGGCCTTCCAAATGCCTGAGCTTCCCGGCGCAGGCTCTGGATTGCCAATTCAATTTGTCATCACTACACCCAATAGCTTTGAAAGTTTGTTTGCTATTGCCACTGAAGTGCTAACAGAAGTAAAAGCAAGCCCGATGTTTGTGTACTCCGATTTAGACCTCAATTACGATTCTGCGACGATGAAAATCAATATCGACAAAGATAAAGCTGGGGTTTATGGCATCACGATGAAGGATATTGGCACGACATTAGGGACCATGATGGCGGATGGCTATGTCAACCGCATCGATCTCAATGGCCGCTCTTATGAAGTGATCCCGCAGGTTGAACGTAAATATCGCCTCAACCCTGAATCGATGAATCACTACTTTGTGCGTGCCGTTGACGGAAAAATGATCCCATTAGGGAGCCTAATTACCATTGATGTGATTGCAGAGCCGCGCTCACTGCCGCACTTTAACCAGCTAAACTCGGCAACCGTCGGAAGTGTACCGGGCCCAGGAGTTGCAATGGGTGATGCGATTACGTGGTTTGAGGATGTTGCCGCGACTAAACTGCCCGCAGGCTACAACCACGATTATATGGGTGAAGCACGTCAATACGTGACTGAGGGAAGCGCACTCTACGCGACCTTTGGTTTGGCACTCGCCATCATCTTCTTGGTACTGGCGATTCAATTTGAGTCGTTAAAAGATCCATTGGTTATCATGGTATCTGTTCCTCTCGCCATTTGCGGAGCATTAATTGCCCTGGCTTGGGGCGCAGCAACCATGAACATCTACTCGCAAGTAGGGTTGATTACACTGGTTGGTCTTATCACCAAGCACGGTATTCTTATTTGTGAAGTGGCGAAAGAAGAGCAGCTACACCATAACAAGTCTCGCATCGAAGCGGTGATGGAGGCAGCCAAAGTGCGTCTTCGCCCAATTCTAATGACGACAGCAGCGATGATTGCAGGTTTGATCCCGTTGATGTACGCAACGGGTGCAGGTGCAGCTCAGCGCTTTAGTATTGGTATTGTGATTGTGGCAGGTCTTGCGATTGGTACACTATTTACGCTATTCGTACTGCCTGTAATTTACAGCTATCTAGCCGAAAAACATAAGCCACTGCCTGTGTTTGTTGAGGATAAAGACCTCGAAAAGCTAGCCAGAGTTGACGAGGCCAAAGCAGCACAACGCCGACTCGCTGAAAATAAATAACACAATATAATTAAGACTGCTTCAAAAAAGGCCACCTCAGTGGCCTTTTTCTTACCTTGAATAACGACATTCTCAGCTCAATTGCTTAGAATGGAGACAAACTGACAGGAGTGTAAGCCGCTATGTTTGACCCTAAAAAACTTGAGCAAATTGCCAAACAAATTCACGATTCAATGCCTCAACCCGTAAAAGATTTGGGTGCCGACGTTGATCAAAAAATCCGCCAAGTGATCCAAGGCCAATTAAATAAATTGGACGTGGTAAGCCGTGAAGAATTTGATGTACAGACTCAAGTATTGATGCGTACTCGCCAAAAGCTCACTGAAATGGAGCAAAAATTGGCCGAGCTAGAAGCGAAAATCACCGCCAAATAATATTGCCCGGTTGAGATAAAAATTTCCCCAATAAAAAAGGCTTGGTCAACGGCGACCAAGCCTTTTGTTTTATATTGTGTTTGCTTTTGTATTTATTCTCCAGTCAGTCTGGAGCTTTACGTCATCATTCTCGTCATTGAAAAGGTGCGAACTCTCGGCCCCTTCTTAACCGCCGGAAGGTGAATTAGCCTTTAGCCACCGACAGCAATGCGTTTCATATCTGTCATGTAACCGCGCAACTCTTCACCGATGTACTCAACCGGATGGTTACGAAGAATTTCGTTCACTTCAATCAAGGTCGCGTTATCAACGAAATTCGAGCTTTCACCAAGGCCTTTACCAATCACATCAGTAGATACTTTTGGCATGAACTTTTCGCGCAGTAACGGTGTTGCGACATTGGCAAACAGGTAATTACCATACTCTGCTGTATCAGAAATAACCACGTTCATTTCATACAAACGCTTACGTGCTACTGTGTTGGCAATCAGTGGCAGCTCATGCAGAGATTCATAGTAAGCTGACTCTTCAACAATACCGGAAGCCGTCATAGCTTCAAATGCCAGCTCAACCCCAGCGCGAACCATGGCAATCATCAAAATACCTTTGTCGAAGTACTCTTGCTCAGTGATCTGTACATCAGACTGTGGGTAGTTTTCAAACGCAGTTTCACCGGTTTCAGCACGCCAGCCCAGCAAATCAGCATCATCGTTGGCCCAGTCAGCCATCATAGTGCTAGAGAAATGACCAGAAATAATGTCATCCATATGTTTGTTGTACAGTGGGCGCATCAAGTCTTTAAGCTCTTCAGACAGCTCAAACGCTTTGATTTTTGCTGGGTTTGATAGGCGATCCATCATGTGAGTGATGCCACCAAATTTCAGCGCTTCGGTTACCGTTTCCCAACCGTATTGCAGTAGTTTACCTGCGTAACCTGGGTCAATACCTTCTGCTACCATCTTCTCATAGCACACAATCGAACCCGCTTGTAGCATGCCACACAAGATGGTTTGCTCGCCCATAAGGTCCGATTTTACTTCGGCAACGAAAGAGGATTCCAAACAGCCAGCACGATGACCGCCCGTTCCCGCCGCCCAAGCTTTTGCGATATCCCAACCTTCACCTTGAGGGTCATTTTCTGGGTGAACAGCAAGCAAAGTCGGCACGCCGAAACCACGCTTATACTCTTCACGCACTTCGGTTCCCGGACACTTAGGCGCCACCATCACAACCGTGATGTCTTTACGGATCTGCATCCCTTCTTCAACCACGTTGAAGCCGTGAGAATACCCCAATGCTGCACCTTTTTTCATCAGCGGCATGATGGTTTCGACAACATTGCTGTGCTGTTTATCTGGCGTTAGGTTAATGACCAAGTCTGCTTGAGGGATAAGCGTTTCATAGCTACCCACTTCAAAACCGTTCTCTTTAGCATTTTTATAGGACTGACGCTGTTCGTCGATCGCTGCTTGACGCAATGCATAAGAGACATCAAGGCCAGAGTCTCGTAAATTTAGACCTTGGTTTAAACCTTGTGCACCACAACCGACAATCACTACTTTTTTACCTTTGAGGTACTCGGCTTCGCTTTCAAACTCAGAGCGATCCATAAAGCGGCAACGACCAAGTTGGTCAAGTTGTTGGCGTAGATTTAGGGTATTGAAATAGTTAGCCATGTTAGCGCTCTCCTTTAAAGATTCTTTCCATCAGGTCGGTTTCTAGAACCGAATAAACTGATACTAAAGCAGACATCAAGTTGCTTAAAGTGATATATTCACAATTAGTTATTGCAATTTATGCAACGTGATGTGATTAACTTATGAACATTAAAAACCTGCAGATGTTTATCCATCTGTGTGAGAGTAAAAACTTCAGTAAGACTGCCGCCGCGATGCACATCAGCCCATCCGCGCTCAGCCGGCAGATCCAGAAGCTGGAAGAAGAAACTAGCCAAAGCTTATTTGTGCGTGATAATCGTAGCGTTGAGCTAACGCCAGCAGGCAGTAAACTGGTTCCTGTTGCACTCAAAATCATTACAGAGTGGCAGCAATATAACGTACAAATGAAAAACCAAAACAGCGTATTACAAGGGGAAATTCGTTTGTTTTGCTCAGTCACCGCCAGCTATAGTCACCTGCCTCAGTTACTGTCCGATTTTCGAGTTCGTCATCCGTATATTGAGTTCAAACTCTTGACTGGCGATCCTGCTCAAGCGATTGATAAGATTTTGAATGATGAAGCGGATATTGCCATTTCAGCCATGCCCGAACAGCTACCAGCTCGCGTTGAATTTGAAACGATTGGTGAAATACCCTTATCGGTGATCGCGCCGCTCGGGATCAGTAGCTTTATCGAACAACTGCAAAATGACACACCCGATTGGTCAGTTGTCCCTTTTATTGTTCCTGAAGCGGGAACGGCAAGAGATAGAGCCAATGCATGGTTTAAAAAAATGAAGATCAAACCCAATATTTACGCGCAGAGCTCAGGGCATGAAGCGATTGTCAGCATGGTCGCGCTCGGTTGTGGTATCGGCATTGCGCCAGATGTGGTGATCAACAATAGCCCGGTGAGAGATAAGATCCAGCGCCTTAAATTAGCCCCCGTAAAACCATTTCAGCTCGGTGTGTGCTGCAAACGCTCACAGCTTGATAACCCATTAATCAAAGCATTGTGGGATGTTGCAGCGAATAAATACCTGACGCCATAACTCATCCCTCTTTTCAAAGAAAAAGCCACTGACGAGCAGTGGCTTTTTGATTCATGGTAAGGGCATTAAATTACCCGCGAAAATTGTTGCTGACGAGCACGCACACGCAAGTATTTATCAAAGCACATGCAGATGTTGCGGATCAACAACCGCCCGCGCAAAGTAACGCGGATCTCTTTTTCATCGACTTCCACTAACTCATCATCAATAAAAGTTTGTAGTAACTCAAGATCTTGCTTGAAGTAGTGATTAAACGTCACGTTAAACTGTGCTTCAATTTGGCTTTTATCCAATTTGAAATTGCAGATAAGCTGCTTGATCACTTCACGACGAAGTAAGTCATCACTATCCAGTGCCACCCCTTTCCAGAGTGCATGACGTAACTCATTGACTTGCTCATAGTATTTTTTCAGCTCTTTTTGGTTCTGCGCATACGCATCCCCAATCATTGAAATGGCTGAGACACCAAAGCCAACTAAGTCGCAGTTACCTTGCGTGGTATAACCTTGAAAGTTGCGATGTAAAATGCCTTCACGCTGCGCGACGGCCAACTCATCATTGGGCAGAGCAAAATGGTCCATGCCAATGAACTGATAACCAGCACCCGTTAAGGTCGCGATCGTGTCTTGTAATATGGCCAGTTTTTCTTCCGCCGTAGGTAGATCTTCATCTTTAATCTTACGCTGCGCAGCGAACAGCTGCGGCATGTGTGCGTAGTTAAATACCGACAATCGACCCGGCTTCATCTCCAACACTTGCGTTAATGTTTTAGCAAAAGAGCCTTTAGTCTGCTTAGGCAAGCCGTATATGAGATCAAGGTTGGTTGAGCGAAAACCCAGTTGTTTAGCTCGTTCCGCCATAGCAAAAATAAAGGTTTCATCTTGCTCGCGGTTCACCAGCTTTTGCACTTCTTTGTTGAAATCTTGTACGCCGATGCTCAGGCGGTTAAATCCTTCGCTGCGCAGGTGATCAAGCATCTCTAACTCAATTTCACGCGGATCAACTTCAATACTGATTTCTGCGTCATTTTCAAAGCGGAACTCACCACGCAAAATGGCCATTAAACGGCTAATTTGCAATTGAGTTAAAAAGGTTGGTGTGCCGCCACCGAAATGCAGTTGTGTGACTCTACGGCCATGCAGCAAAGAGGCTCGTTGGCGAATCTCATGTTCGAGCACATCCAAATAGTCGTCGGCTTTATGCGAATGACGGGTAATCACCTTATTACAACCACAGTAGTAACAAAGTTTGTGACAAAACGGGATATGAATATAAAGCGAAAGTGGCCTGTCAGGGTATTGGGCACACGCCATATCATAATCGGCAATAGTAAATGCTTCATGGAATTCAAGTGCTGTAGGATAAGAGGTATAACGCGGGCCTGAATAGTTATACTTATCTAAAACAGCTTGATCCCATACGATCTGTTGGCTGGGTACGACTTGCGAAGACATGCTGTGCTTTCCGTTCGAAACTTTGACGGGCTATTTTGCCACATGACAATGATGGACGTCGGGTGACAAAACGAAATTTGTGTATAAATGTTCTAAACTGCTAACGCGATCACTCACTCGAAAGAGGCAGTCGAGCCATTACATCATTTGAATCGGAATTTGACTATTCAAAGGGGCAATGCGTTTTTGTAGAACTTTTAACTCTTCAACAATCGCATCCATTAAACGGGCCTCCGCCTTTTGGCGCACTAAGTTATGCTTCATTCGCTCTTGTTTGGCGAGTTGGCTGCGCTCTTCGCCACGCGGCATATCCTTCACTATATAATACAATTCGGAAATAGAGGGATACGAACTATCAAAGTCGATTCTCTGTTCGCCTTGAACATAATCCATAATGCAGTAGACACGGATGCTGATCTCGGAGAGATCACATTGGCCTTGAATCCCAGCCATGCAAAGCGTATTTACGCTATCAAAAATATTTGCATTGCGTTTTTCAATGGCCAATGTTTGATGTTGAAGCTGCAAATCCTTTTGCTTTTTCAGTTGCAGCAGAAGGTAACCAGCGTAAGACGCTAAGCCGAGAATAATGATTCCACCAGCAATGGCTAACAAGGTTACATTCATGGCACTTTCTATCCTTTTAAATCATTTAGGTCGAAGCCTTCAAAATCTGATAATAAATCATCATCTGAACGTGACTTTTTGGCACTACCGCCAGTCACGATTGGCTCGAAAACATCTTCTTGCTCTTCAGCATACAGACCAAGTTGCTTCATCAGTGCTTCAATACGATCGAGTTTCTCATCAACGTATTTTTGTAAGCCGGCACCTAGGTTTTCGCCATTATCAATACGATCGAGCAACACGTTCAATTGCGCATCATTTTCCAGCATTTCGAGCTCTTGCTCAGCCGACAAACGACGCTCTTGCTTGGTCATTTTCTTCGCTGGCTCAACCACCAGAGGAATTTTTTTCTTGCTGCCTAAACGTGGATCGCGCGCTTTAGCGGCTTCTCGCTGCTGCTGATCTGAACCATCGGAATGGCGGCTACCCGCTTTCAGACCTTTCTGTTTTTTAACTCGCTTACGCAAACGGCCTTCAACATCTGCCTCACTGCGATTACGCGTGACAATCACGTCGCCTTCACCGGCTGAACCCGGCTTTCTCGATTTTTTACTACGGCTCATTACTGGGGTTTCCTCAGTAAAATTACATCATTACCAATAAATTCAAGTTCAAGCTCATCCCGCTTGGCCAAGTACTGGAAGGTTTCACGACTAAAAAAGATCACATGTGTGAGATCATTTTTGTAGTGCCACCCAGCAAACGCCTCCACGTCTTTGACTAGTTTGGTCATTAACCCAATCCAGCCTCCTGGCTTAACTAAATTTAACCATTGCTGCCAAACTTGGTGCGGCTTATGTAAATGCTCAATCACTTCAGTGGCAGTCATAAAATCATAGGTCGCCTGCAACACCTTTTCATCTGGATGAAAAAAGATATCGTATAACGACATTGTGTGCCCAGCCTCTTCCAACATAATGGATAAGGTTGGCCCCGGCCCACAACCAAAATCTAACCCGTTAGATGCCGGAGAAAGCCTCTCCAACATCGGCGCACAAACGCGTGACAAAAACTGGCGATAACCCCTATCCTGCGGGTTATTTTCATGCAAATCATAAAATGCTTTTTCCGCTTTTTCGTCAAGACGATGTTCAGGACTAACAAACACAAGTGCACAGTGTTGGCACTGCAGATAAGGGCGAACTTTATCGGCAAAATAAGGAACTATTTGTTCACTAAAACATAATGGGCAAATGTGCATGTAACATCCTCAAACAGGGATGCGCAACATACCAGAAAGTGGCATTAGAGTGGAGAGTCAGCGCGTATTTTTTCACCAGCTAGGCAAAAAAAGATAAAAAAAGCGATAGGTAAGCCGATCATTGAGCAAAAAATTACGTTTTCTTCAGCACAAAAGAAAACGCCCTAGCTCAGTGCTAAGGCGTTTTCAAACAACAGTGCTCGAACGGTGTAGGGTTTAGTGAAGGCCGCCAACGTATTTAGAAAGTATTTCGATGTCAGTGTCGCTGAGCTTTTTCGCGACATCACGCATCATGGCATTCATATCATTATTACGAGCGTCATCGCGGAATTTTTGCAGTTGAGCTTTGATGTAGTCAGCATGCTGACCAGAAATTTTAGGGAAACCTGAAAGCTCAGTACCATTACCACGTGGACCATGACACGCAATACAAGCGGTTAAACCACGCTCTGCATCACCTGCGCTATAAAGTGCTTTTCCTTTCACTGCAACGTCTTCAGGCGTTGAGTTCGCTGAAATAGTTTGTGATGCAAAATACGCTGCAAGATCAGCTATATCTTCGTCGCTAAGAGGCATCGCCATGGCACTCATTACGGGATCGTAACGACCTTGTTTGCCACCGCTTGTCATTCCCAGCTTGAGATCATGCAATTGCTTCTCTATGTATTTCTCATGCTGACCAGCAATTTTAGGATAAATTGTAAGTAGACTATTGCCATCAGCACTGTGACAGGCAACACACGTTTGGGATTTTGCTTTACCAGCTTCAATGCTGCCTTGGGCCCACACTGAGCAGCTGGCTAAAAGACTCAAGATTAGCGCTAATTTCTTCATGACATTCCATTTATAATTATCAAGCTTCCAGTACCACTTTGCAGTTGCTACTCACTCTCAGTGGCGACTCATGGTACAATAGGCGACCTTATGCCGAGCACGGTTATTTTACACAATTTCACAAAAAAGTAATCAATCGACTACACAAAGTCGAGATGGAGTTAACAGTGAGCGTAAAAATTCATTATCAAAACACGCATTTCATTACCAGTGCGCCTGACATTCGTCATCTACCTGATGATGAAGGGATCGAAATTGCGTTTGCAGGACGCTCCAATGCAGGTAAGTCGAGTTCGTTGAATCGCTTAACGAATCAGAAGAGCTTGGCTAAAACCAGTAAAACTCCGGGCCGAACCCAACTGATCAACCTATTTAAAGTCACTGAAGGTTGTCATATTGTGGATTTACCGGGCTATGGTTTTGCTCAAGTTCCTTTGGAACTAAAGAAAAAATGGCAAAAATCATTAGGTGAATACCTACAAAAGCGCAAAAGCTTAAAAGGGCTGGTTGTGCTAATGGACATTCGCCATCCGATGAAAGATCTCGACCAACAATTGATTTCTTGGGCTGTCGATTGCTACATCCCAGTACTAGTACTACTGACTAAAGCGGACAAGCTAAAAAGTGGCGCACGTAAAGCTCAAGTGTTAAAAATTCGTGAAGAGGCACGCTCTTTTGGCGGCGATGTCACTGTCGATGCTTTTTCATCATTGAAAGGCTTAGGCGTCGATGTGCTGCGTAATAAATTGGATACGTGGTTTGCACCCGCACTCGCACATTTAGCTGAGCAAGAAACAGTGGAAGAGATGGATGAGTGTGATTCAACTCACTTAGAAGAGATAGAAGAGAATCCAGACCATTCTGCACAACACTAATTCTGTAGAACACTAAAAATCGTGACTCCAACAGAGCCCTACCTAATCGTGGGGCTTTTTTATAGGCTTTAAATCCAAATGCGAATGGTAAAAAGAAAAATCCCCACCATCCTGGTGGGGCAACGGGAGAGAAGTAGGAGGTAATTTATTATTGTTTTGCTAAGCATTCCTTAATCCCTCCAACTTTTCAATAGGTCAAAGAGTCATCAATTCACTCACTTACCGAACACTCCTCTGGCTCACCCCAATAAAATCAACATAACATAATGAATACTAATGATATTTAAACATATTCTTTGCGTTTGAGGCGAACTTGATTTCTCATTAGAAATAATCAAAGTGTGACTGTTAGCCAGTTACAGAATTGGGTGTTTATAAAAGAAATAAAGTAACTACTCAGCAATAGAATAGTGTGTTTTTATCACCTAAATTCTCGTAAAAAACAGTGGTGAATATTTTCTTTGGCCCAATAAAAAACGCCCCAGTCAAATACTGACTGGGGCGGCTGAATCAGCCTAATCCAATAACGTGAAACAAAAGGTCTGAAAGATAGAACATCTTACCTCTGTACCCTACGAGAGTTAATGTATAACAAATGGTCAGAAATGAAAACTATTTTTGTAGTTTTTTTTCATGAAAATTTTATTAAACAACACAAAGTTTAAAATCAAGAACACTTGTTTCTAGGCCATAAAAAAGACGACATTTGTGCGTCGGCTCATATAAATTAGCTAATTCTGCTCAAAAAACAACTAATGCGCCTGATCCCAGTTGTCTCCATGACCAGTATCCGCGACCAATGGCACCGCTAGCGTTGCCGCTGATTCCATCAATTGTTGTACTTTAATTTCAATTTCGGCTAAAGCCGTCTCTTGCACCTCAAACACCAGTTCATCGTGCACTTGCATCAAGAGTTTAACGCGTCCCTGTCCATGCTCCTCAATCCAAGCATCGACTAATAGCATCGCTTTTTTGATGATATCCGCCGCCGTACCTTGCATTGGAGCATTGATCGCGGCACGTTCAGCGGCTTTGCGGCGCATCCCATTACGCGATTTAATTTCAGGCAGATGCAAACGGCGACCAAATAAAGTTTCAACATAGCCAAGTTCACTAGCCGTAGAGCGTGTATCTTCCATGTATTGCATCACGCCAGGATAACGCTCAAAGTATTTATCCATATATTCTTGGGCTTCATAACGAGGAATGCCGAGCTGCTTAGCTAAACCAAAGGCGCTCATCCCGTAAATCAAACCAAAGTTAACCGCTTTCGCACGGCGACGCTGCTCACTGCTGACTTGCTCAATACTCACTCCAAGAATTTCAGCCGCGGTCGCTGCATGGATATCTTTCCCTTGCTGGAAGGCTTCAAGCAGCGCTTTATCGCCGGACAAATGCGCCATAATCCGCAGCTCAATTTGCGAGTAATCGATGGCCAGAATTTTCCAGCCATGAGGAGCGATAAAGGCTTGACGGATCCGGCGTCCTTCTTCGTTACGGATCGGAATGTTTTGCAAATTTGGATCGGTTGAAGACAAACGACCAGTGGCGGTTACAGCTTGGTGATACGAGGTATGCACTCGCCCTGTGGTTGGGTTGATCATTTTAGGCAGTTTATCGGTATAGGTTGATTTCAACTTAGCTAAACCACGATGTTCAATGATCACTTTAGGCAGAGGATAACCGTCGAGTGCCAACTCTTGCAGTACTTCTTCATTGGTGGAAGGTGTACCTGTTGGTGTTTTCTTAATCACCGGTAGCCCCATCTGTTCAAACAAAATGGTTTGCAGCTGTTTTGGTGAGCTTAGGTTGAAAGGTTGACCTGCGATATCAAACGCTTGTTGTTCTAGTTGCTCTAAACGAGCAGCGATTTCATGCGATTGCGCGCCAAGCAACATATCATCGATCATCACGCCTGTACGTTCCATACGTGACAACACGGGAACAAGAGGCACTTCTATCTGTTGGTAGATGCGATTGAGCTTCTCATCTTGCTCAATATGACTCATCAAACGGTGATGAAGTCGCAAAGTCACATCAGCATCTTCCGCAGCGTACGGTGCCGCTTGCTCAAGTTCGATTTGGTTGAAGGTCAGCTGGTTTTTACCTTTGCCCGCCACCTGTTCAAATGAAATACAGCTGTGTTGCAAGAATCGTAGCGCCAAACTGTCCATATCATGTTTGCCACCGACGCTGTTGTACACATAAGATGCGAGCATCGTATCGTGCTTGATGCCTTTCATATTGATACCGTAACGCGCAACAATGCTGGCATCGTATTTTAGGTTCTGCCCCACTTTGGCTTGGCTTTCATCTTCTAAAATGGGTTTAAGTTGGGCGAGTACCCAATCACGGTCCAGTTGCTTTGGTGCGTCAAGATAGTCATGCGCAACAGGAACATACGCTGCAACGCCCTCTTCGATTGCAAAAGAGAGGCCAACTAAATTCGCTACCATATAATCGAGGCTGTCGGTTTCCGTATCAAACGCAAACACTTCTGCCGCTTTCAGTTTTTCTAACCAAGCATTAAACGTCTCTTCATCTAAAATGGTTTGATATTGGCTGCGATCAATCGTGGCGGCGGTTGTATCCATCTCCCTTGCTTGTGAAGAAGAAGTGTTTACCGCACCCACTTTTTCATCAGCGTCAATCACCCCATTACCACCATCCAGCAATTCTGTTAACCAAGATTTAAACGTGAGCTGACCATAAAGTTTAATCAACTCATCAATATTGGGCTGGGTTTTGCGCAAGGTTTCTGGTTTCTCTTCCAAAGCGACATCCAGCTTGATGGTGGCTAATTGGTAAGAGAGAAAAGCGTTTTCACGGTTATCCGCCAGTTTTTGCGCCATGGTTTTAGAGCCGCGAAAACCCAATTGCGCAATTTTATCGAGGTTATCGTAAATTTGCTCTAGGCTGCCAATGCCTTGTAGTAACGCAATCGCTGTTTTCTCACCGACACCCGGTACACCAGGAATGTTATCGACTTTATCGCCCATCAAGGCCAGATAATCGATGATAAGCTCAGGAGGGATACCGAATTTTTCAATCACCCCTTCACGGTCAAGTACCACATTCGTCATGGTATTGATCAAGGTGACATTCTCGTCCACTAGCTGTGCCATGTCTTTATCACCAGTGCTGATCAGCACTGGCATGCCGGCTTGTGATGCTTGAGAGGCTAGCGTACCAATCACGTCATCGGCTTCGACACCTTCAATCGATATCAGCGGTAGCCCCATCGCACGGATGACATTGTGCAACGGCTCAATCTGACAACGTAGATCATCAGGCATTGGTGGACGGTTAGCTTTGTATTGTGGGTACATATCATCGCGGAAGGTTTTTCCTTTCGCGTCAAAAATAACCACCATACGCTCAGCGGAAAACTGGCGCATCATGCTACGGAGCATATTGACCACGCCATAGACAGCATTAGTTGGAATTTCGCCATTACTCATGGTGCCTGGGTAGGCATGAAATGCACGGTAAAGGTAAGAAGAGCCATCAATCAGAATGAACGGGTTGTCAGGTATGCGAGCCATAGTCTTTTGCAATCCAAAGCGAGTACGAAATGTAATGACTAAGGATGCCATGACTGTCTTGAGGATTCCACGCCAATGCACCTTGAGCAACGAAACATTTTGCTGATTTGTCCACCACCGCAAATGACATTCTGTGGATAACTCTGTTCATAGTTTTTATCCACTGGTTATTAAACAGTGATTAACGAGGAAAACAATGTCATTAACTTATTGTTTATAAATGAATAAAACAAAGATCGAACATTCCTGTCATGATCTTTTTACGATCATTGATTGTGGAAAAGACTATCGATGGCCTTTTATTCACAACAAAAGCATCCTCTTGAAAATGAGCGATAAAAAAAGCGACACCCGAGGATGTCGCCTAGCAAAAACAGGTAAAACTAAGTGAAGTGATTCATTCAGCCTTACGATAAAGCTATAAATTACACTGGAAGCAATGTGAGCAATGTCGTGTCAAAAAGAACTTGCGCAAGTTCGTCGCCAATTTGTCTTGTTACTTTTAACACCTAGCAATTCGTTAATCGTAAACTCGACGTCCTTGTGAACTTCGCCATTCCCTAAGACATGGTTAATAATAATGATTCTCATTTAATTATCAACCCCTAAATGAGAAAAAATCTCATTTATTTTCTAATCATGCTAAAAACACCTACTCATCTATTTCATGAAATCTTTTTTTAATTGATTTTCAAATAGATAGAAAAACTCGCTCCCCTGTCTAAATTCACAACTTAGTTATCTTGATGTAAATATTGTGCCATTTTGGCGTTATCTTCTGCCAGCCACTGCGCAACGTCTTTAGCAAAATAGGTTAAAATGCCGTCTGCCCCTGCGCGTTTAAAGCACAATAATGACTCCATTACGGTTTCACGTTCTTTAAGCCAACCATTTAAAATGGCTGCTTTATGCATCGCATATTCACCAGACACTTGATACGCAAACGTAGGAACTTGTAATTCAGATTTCACGCGGCGCACCACATCAAGGTATGGCATGCCGGGCTTCACCATCACCATGTCAGCCCCTTCATTGATATCCATCGCCACTTCGTGAATGGCTTCATCGCTGTTGGCCGGATCCATCTGATAGTTTTTCTTGTCTCCCCCTTTCAGGTTCGAAGAGGAACCAACCGCATCGCGGAATGGGCCGTAATAACATGACGCGTATTTCGCAGAGTAAGCCATGATCTGTGTATGAATAAAACCCGCCTCTTCAAGCGCTTCGCGGATCTTACCAATTCGTCCATCCATCATATCGGAAGGGGCAACCACATCGGCACCGGCTGCAGCGTGAGACAGCGCTTGTTTGATCAACACCTCGGTGGTCTCATCATTCATCACATAGCCACTTTCATCGATGATGCCATCTTGGCCATGGGTCGTGAAAGGATCCAGCGCGACGTCGGTAATGACACCCATTTGTGGTATATGCTCTTTTAATAATTTCACCGCACGTTGCACTAAGCCGTCAGGATTATGCGCTTCAGCAGCACACAAGCTTTTAGCATCTTGATTAACCACTGGAAAAAGTGCGATGGCTGGCACGCCGAGATTAGCCAAATACAGCGCTTCTTCGAGCATTAAGTCGATAGAGAGACGCTCAATACCAGGCATAGACTCCACTGGCTCGCGGCGATCTTTACCCATCAAAATAAACATGGGATAAATTAAATCATTAACCGATAACTGATTCTCAGCCATCAAACGGCGGCTAAAATCATGCTTGCGTAAGCGACGCATGCGACGCCCTGGGAACTGACCTTGAATGGATACTGACACTCTCTTCTCCTTGTTTATACGCGGTGTGAGAAAGCATTCTTTCTTCACTACCGCTATCGCTCAAGTGTGGCGAAATCATATCACTCTCGCTTTTTGACGCTAGCGCCAATCGACAAAAATCAGAAAAATGACCTCAGGCTCACACTTCCGTATACTATTCTCCCATTCTCTGTTTATCGAGATACACCATGATTGACACTCACGCTCACATTTATGCCACTGAATTTGATCACGATCGAGATGAGGTCGTGCAACGCGCTAAGGCGCAAGGCATTGAGGCTATTTTGTTGCCCAATATCGATCTTGCCTCCATTGAGCCTATGCTTAAAACAGAAGCGGCTTACCCTGAACTTTGCCGATCGATGATGGGGCTGCACCCATGCTATGTGGATGGAAATGTGAAGCAAACGCTAACGGTTATCGAATCTTGGCTAGATAAACACCCCTTTATCGCCATTGGTGAAATTGGCATTGATCTGTATTGGGACAAAACCTTTCAGGCCGAACAAGAGATGGCTTTCGTCACTCAACTTAGTTGGGCCAAAGAACGCGATTTGCCTGTTGTCATCCACACCCGTGATTCCATCACTCAAACTCTACAACTGCTGGAAAAAGAGCAAGATGGCTCACTTAGCGGTGTATTCCACTGTTTTGGCGGCACGCTTGAAGAAGCTAAAGCAATTAATGAGCTAGGGTTTCATCTTGGGATTGGTGGTGTATCAACGTTTAAAAATGGCGGTATGGATAAAGTATTACCGCATCTCGATATGAACTTTGTTCTGCTAGAAACAGATTGTCCCTATTTAGCCCCTGCCCCTCACAGAGGTAAGCGCAACGAACCAGCTTACACAACGCTAGTTGCCAAACGCATCGCAGAACTCACCGAACTCTCGTTGGTTGAAGTGAATAACATTACAAACACTAATGCTAACTCACTGTTTAAATTATAATTTATAGAACTATAGATAGAGTGACATACACATCAGCGTGATATATGTCACAAAAATAATCACCCAAACACTATAGTATGCGGCAAAATTTTAATACATAAACGTGGCTAATATGTGTGAACATGGTAATCACTTACAACGTCAACATCGAACCTTCTGGCAAAAACTGCTGGGCATCAAGGAAGTCTATCGATGCTCTCAGTGCGGTTATCTTTTGAAGATTAAATAGTCCACTATCATAGGTACAAAAAAAGCGGCTATTCGCCGCTTTTTTCATGTATTAATGACTTTCATCTTCCGGCTCTTCCTCATCTTTGCGCACATAAAAACGAGCAAAGAAAAGTCCAACCTCAAACAATAAACACATCGGAATGGCGAGCAAGGTTTGCGACACCATATCAGGCGGCGTCAGTAACATACCCACCACAAATGCCCCAACCACGATATAAGGCCTTTTCTCACTCAAGGTTTTCGGCGTCGTCGCCCCTGTCCAACACAGTAAAATGATGGCGACGGGAACCTCAAAGGCGATACCAAAAGCGAAAAAGAGCGCAAGCACAAAATCAAGATAACTGGCAATGTCCGTTGCAAACTCAACACCGCCTAAAGAGATGGCCGTAAAAAAGCCAAACACCAGTGGAAATACCACAAAGTACGCAAACGCCACACCGCAATAGAACAACAACGAGCTTGAAAACATCAATGGCATGACTAAACGGCGTTCATGCTTATACAAACCTGGAGCGACAAAGGCCCAGATTTGATAAAGGATAAAAGGCACCGCGAGAAAAGCGGACGCGATCAAAGTAAGTTTGAGTGGTGTAAAAAAGGGCGAGGCAACATCGGTCGCAATCATCGTCGCCCCTTCAGGCAAACGCTCAACCAATGGTTTGGAGACAAAATCGTAGATGTCGCTAGAGAAATAGACTAAGCCGATAAAAATCACGATCACCGCAGCTATTGAACGCAATAAACGATCGCGTAGTTCTAGCAAGTGACTGATTAAAGGCTGTGTCTGCTCAACGGAAGACATATCGAACCTCGTATAAATAGAGCATAAGAGGAGGAGTTACAGTGGTAACAATAACTCCTCCTACAGAGATGAGTCGGCTTTCTTATCGGCCGTTTCAGGCGACGAAATCGTTGTAGCGGGAATCACTTCAACGCTTTGTCCATCGTGCTCTGTTTTTGTTTCAGAGGGCGATGAGTTCGCATAAGGGCGTTGTACATCTTGCGCAGCCTGCTTGAGCTGATCCACAGAAGATTTCAGCTCTGGAGATAAATTTTCCATTCCCATTTGCTCTGCTTTACGCAAGTTTTCTTGCAGCTCTTGAATTTTGAGCTCATGTGCTAATTCATCTTTGACACTGTTCGCCATGTTCTTTGCTGTGCTAACAAATTTTGCCACACTGCGAATAGCATGAGGTAAACGCTCAGGGCCAAGAACGACCAACGCGACAACCGATATTAATACCAGCTCCCAAAAACCGATATCAAACACGTGTTAGGCCTGCTCTTTATCTTTTTTAGTCTCAGCAGTCGCTTCTGTCTTCTGCTGCTCTATATTTTTAGGTTCAAAATCTGCGTCTTTCTTGGCAGGCTCTTCATCACTCATCGCCTTTTTGAACCCCTTAACCGCACCACCGAGATCGCTACCGATACCACGCAGTTTCTTGGTTCCAAATAGTAATACAACAATCACGGCAATAATTAGAAGTTGCCAAATACTGATACCACCCATTCTCTACACCTCAGGAATTTCTCAACAAATTGATTTCAAATAAAAGACCGCTTAACGACGGTAAGCACTCCAACTGAGTAGCCAAAATACAACACCTACAATCGCACTGGTTATTGCAAACGGCTGATAAGCACTGGTCACTAATATTGCCGAGCATACGACCAAAGTGGCGCCAATACCAAATAAAAACTTTCCTGTTGCCTGTTGACGCTTACTGGCTCGATAACCTTGGTACAGCTGATCCAACCTTTGGTTCATTGCTTTACCTTGTTTGAGGCTATCGTAAAGCAGCTCTGGCAATTCAGGTAATTTTTCAGCCCAAAGCGGAGCTCGCTCTTTTACTGCACGGATAAACGCTTGCGGCCCAACTTGGTTCATCATCCATTTTTCTAAAAATGGTTTAGCGGTTTGCCACAAGTCCAATTGAGGATAAAGCTGACGCCCTAACCCTTCGACATACAATAGCGTTTTTTGCAACAAGACCAATTGCGGCTGCACTTCCATATTGAAGCGACGAGCCGTGTTAAACAAGTTTAGCAACACGTGACCAAATGAGATTTCGCACAATGGCTTGGCAAAAATTGGCTCACAGACCACGCGAATAGCAAACTCAAATTCATCGATGTTGGTTTCACGTGGAACCCAACCAGAATCAACGTGCAATTGTGCCACTCGGCGGTAATCTCGGTTGAAAAAAGCTAAGAAGTTTTCGGCTAAATAACGTTTATCTTCACTGTTTAAGGTACCGACAATACCACAATCTAAGCCAATCCATTGTGGATTGTCAGGATGCGCGGGATTAACAAAGACATTACCCGGGTGCATATCGGCATGGAAAAAACTGTCGCGGAACACTTGGGTAAAGAATACGCTCACTCCGCGTTCAGCAAGCAACTTCATATTAGTGCCGTTGGCCGCTAAACCTTCAATATCAGAAACTTGAATGCCGTATATTCGCTCAGAAACCATGACAGTTTCATTACTAAAGTCAGGAATTATCTCTGGAATGTATAACTCTTCACTATTATCAAAGTTACGACGCAGTTGAATGGCGTTGGCTGCTTCTCGGCGTAGGTCGAGTTCAGCAAGCAGAGTTTTTTCGTATTCACGTACCACTTCAACGGGCTTCAGTCGCCTTGCTTCAGGTAATGCTTTGGCAACAATTTTCGCCATGCGATACATGAGTTTGATATCGGCATCAATCACTGGCCGAATATCTGGCCGAATCACCTTGAGCACGATTTCCCGGCCAGATGATTTGAGTTTGGCGGTATGGACTTGAGCAATCGATGCAGAAGCAAGTGGTTCAATATCAAATTCATCAAACCAAGTTTCTAAAGCGCCGCCCAACGCTTTTTCCATCTGAGTTTTAGCAAGTACACCATCAAACGGAGCGACTTTATCTTGCAGTAACGCAAGTTGGTCTGCGATGTGCGGTGGAAACAGGTCACGCCGCGTTGACATCATCTGACCAAACTTAATCCATACTGGGCCAAGCTCTTGCAAGGCTAAGCGCAAGCGCTCACCTAATGGTTTGTTCGCATGCTGATTTTTAATCCAGAACAATCCTTTGCACGCTAATATTGGCGCTTTAGTAAGTTGATGTTCTGGCAACAATTCATCTAGACCATATTCCAATTGTACCTTGATAATTCGGTACAACCGCTTGAGTTCAGTTGGCGTCATGCTTGCTCCAACAAGTGTTGAATTTTGGCTTCAATACGCGCCGCTTGGCTATTGAGATCATCCACTTGGTCACAAAAATAAGCCACCTCGAGCGAGCTGGGCAATAAACGCCACTCTTCCGTTAACACTTGGCTGAGATGGTTTTGATGCTTGCTTCGTTGTGATTGCAGCGCTTGGCCTATGTCTTTCACACCCTGCACTAAAGCGTGAGCCAGCACATCGCCCGTCACGCGTGACAACCACTCTTCAACATCCGGCTTGCAATCGGTGATCAACTGGGCAAATTTTTGCGCCAGTTGAATATCGCCCTCCAGCACCAACTTATCTTGTTTGATCAGTTGGGTGATGTTCGCTTGCTCGCGTAGCTCGGGCAAAATGGAAACATTGAGCGACAGGTAGCAATTCGACTCGCCTTCGTAAGCCGCTAACACATCAATTTGCTGGCTAAAAATGAAGGTCAGCGTTTTATTGAACTCTTTGAGATGCACTTGGATGACTTGCCCTTTCAGGCGTGATAATCGGCGCACCAACTCAGGATCGTCTTGAATTAAGGTGTTGAGTGTGGTCTCAATCGCGGCGGTAACTAAAGGCTCAAACGGCATGCCCAATCCTTAGAATTTGTAACCACGGTGCAGCGCAACAATACCGCCCGTTAAGTTGTAGTAACTCGTTTGTTCAAAACCAACCTGATCCATCATCCCTTTTAAGGTTTCTTGATCGGGATGCATGCGGATAGATTCCGCAAGATAGCGGTAGCTGTCGGCATCATTGGCAATGATTTGGCCCATTTTCGGCAATAGATGGAACGAATACGCATCGTATACTTTGGATAATGGCTCAAGCACTGGCTTGGAGAACTCAAGTACCAACAAACGACCACCCGGTTTTAAAACGCGGAACATCGAGCTCAGCGCTTTATCTTTATCGGTTACATTACGCAGGCAAAAACTGATGGTAATGCAGTCGAAATAGTTATCAGGAAAAGGCAGTTCTTCGGCATTGGCTTGCACGTAATGTACGTTGCCCACGACACCTTTATCACGCAATTTATCGCGTCCGACATTGAGCATCGAGTTGTTGATATCAGCCAGAATAACATGACCTTTTTCGCCCACAATGCGTGAAAATTTGGCGGTTAGATCGCCCGTACCACCACCAAGATCCAAAATACGTTGGCCCGGGCGAGCGCCACTGCAATCAATGGTAAAACGCTTCCATAAGCGATGAATGCCACCAGACATCAGGTCATTCATCATGTCGTATTTGGCCGCAACCGAGTGAAAAACTTGCGCGACTTTGGCGACTTTTTCTTCTTTCGCTACGGTTTCAAAACCAAAGTGAGTGGTATTTTGTGTCTCTAATGCTGTTTTTGATTGCACGCTGGTATCCGTCATGAAGGTTCCTCTTGGGCAGCACTGTTTTGTTAAAGGCGACTGCGAGCGATCAGTTTACTTTATCCTCAGCGTGATGTCTTTCTACTAAAGGTGCATTTTCCACCGCACTGTCTGCCCATGCCTCATTTTGTGCTTGTTCGACCCATTCACTGTTTATGGAACGTTTTATCTCGACGCCAAGTTGTTTAAAACTTTCGGCTTGACGCAGTGCGTTGCCACGCCCTGTCGCGAGCTTATTCATCGCCCCTTGATAGTTTTGGTTTGCACGGTCTAACGCGCCACCAAGCCCTTCCATGTCCTCCATAAACAAGCGTAATTTATCGTACAATTTGCTGGCCCGCTCAGCGATCAACTTCGCGTTCTGGTTTTGTCGATCATTGCGCCATAAATTATCGATCGTACGCAGCGCAACCAACAAGGTGGTAGGGCTAACCAGCAAAATATTTTGCTCCATCGCCTCTTTTACCAAGCTGGGATCAGCTTGAATCGCCACTTGGAATGCAGGTTCGACGGGAATAAACATCAGCACGTAATCCAGGCTTTGTAGCCCTTTGAGCTGATGATAATCTTTCTGACCGAGTCCTTTTATATGGGCACGCAGCGCAAGTAAATGCTCACTTAATGCGCGAGCACGTTCACTTTCAGTTTGAGCATGGAAATAACGCTCATAAGCCACCAGCGCCATTTTCGAGTCAATCACCACCTGTTTGTCGTGTGGCAAATTGACGATCACATCCGGTTGATAGCGCTTACCAGCCTCGTTTTGCAAACTGACTTGAGTGTGATATTCGTGCCCTTCACGCAGGCCCGATTCGGTCAGCACCCGCGCGAGAACCACTTCGCCCCAATTGCCTTGCTGTTTATTGTCGCCTTTCAGTGCTTGGGTCAAATTGAGTGCCTCTTGCGCCATCTGTTCATTGAGGCGTTGCAAGTTTTTCAATTCATGAACCAACGTATGGCGCTCTTTCGCTTCATGATTGAAGCTGTCATTGACCTGCTTTTTAAACCCTTCGAGCTGCTCTTTCAGTGGAGAAAGTAGCCCTTCCAAACTTTGACGGTTCTGCTGATCAACTTTCGCGGTTTTGACTTCAAATAACTGATTGGCTAGCTGCTCAAACTGCTGCTTTAGGCGTTCCTCAGCGTGTTCAAGTAACTGTAGTTTTTCTTGGCTCGATTGAATTTGCTGTTCATGCCGCGCTTCTTGCTCACGCAGTTGAGCCTCAAGTTGCGATTTCTGCTCGCGCAGAGCGTGCGCATCTTCCATGCTTTGTTGCCGCTCTTGCTTAACCACTTCGAAATAGCGCAACTTTTCCATCGCGGCCATGAATTTCCCGTGCGATTGCTTAAGCTCAAATGCGGCTTTATCTCGTTCTTCATCCAGCTCATCTAGCTCTTGTCGCGCCTGTTGCAAGGCTTGTTTGAGTTCGATTATCTGCTGCTGATGATGGACTTGATGAGTCTCTAACTGCTGTTGTAATAACTCACTTTTCAAATTGAGCTTCTGCTTAACCCACCAGCCAGCCACTGAGCCGCTCAGCACGGCGCTGCTTAACGTTGAAAGCACTAACGCTTGATTTTCGATAATCCATTGCATGATAACGGGTTAACTCATTTTATCAGTCATGGACAAATGGTATTTCGATACTGGATAAATGTCCAGTTTGTACAACTTCAAAGCAAACGATAAACTGACATCATTAAGCAACATTTGGACAACATCTGTTCTTTTGCTAGCCACCTGCCCTTAATCGCACAGTAGTGGTTTAGTCACTAAAAATGAGGCCATATGAACGAGCGACGCGCATTGGGATTTGGGGTATTGGCAGTATTATTGTGGTCAACGGTTGCTACGGCTTTCAAACTTACGCTGGCTGAATTAACGCCGATCCAGATGCTGACGGTTGCGAGTGCTGTCTCTGGGTGCGTACTGCTGGGCATTTGCGCGCTGCAAGGCAAGCTCAACCAAGTGGTGAGTACCTTTCTCGCTAACCCTTGGTATTACTTGTTATTGGGCTTAATTAACCCTCTCGCATACTACCTCATTCTGTTTAAGGCCTACTCACTGCTGCCCGCCTCTCAAGCGCAAGCGATCAACTACAGTTGGGCCATCACCCTGACACTGATGGCCGCTGTATTTTTAGGACAAACCATTCGTAAACAAGACTGGATAGCGTGTGCACTGAGCTATTTTGGAGTGATAGTTATCGCGACTAAAGGTGATATTTTGGCCATGCAGTTTGATAGCCCGTTGGGTGTTGGGCTAGCGCTTTTATCCACTTTGCTTTGGGCGGGGTACTGGATTTTAAATACCAAAAACCAAGCAGATCCTGTTGTTGGCGTACTACTCGGCTTCTTAGTCGCGACTCCGCTTGCTTTTGTGCTTAGTTATTATGAAGGAGCACAATGGCAGCACATTAGCCTTCAAGGATGGGCAGCTGTCACTTATGTCGGCTTGTTTGAAATGGGGATCACCTTTGTTTTGTGGCTGAGCGCTCTCAAACTAACGCAAAACACCGCCCGCATCAGCAACCTAATCTTTGCCTCCCCATTTATCTCGCTCATTCTGCTAGCAACGATTATCGGGGAAGCCATTCACCCGACAACACTAATCGGTTTGATATTTATTATGTTGGGATTATTAGTACAGCAAATGAAGCAAAAAAAAGCACTGCCAACCCTCAATGAAGGCTAAATTGTGGCTCTGTTGTGCTGATCAGCTCTGCTATACTGATACACTGCGATAGCTATCGCAGTAAGTAACGAAGTGTGACGATGATGAATAAAGAACCTAACAACCAGCTCCCGAGCTTACAGGAGTTTTTAGACAGTCTTGATGAGCATGTTTGGTTAAAAGATCTGAACGGCGTGTATGTACTGTGTAACAAGGCTGTAGAACAAGCTTGGAACAAAAAAAAGTCACACATTGTAGGCAGCACGGATGAGCAACTTTTTGGCGCTGAACTTGCTCAGAAATTCATCGAAGCAGATCAATGGGTTGTAGACCAAAAACGACCTTTAGTACCCGACCGCTGCTCACAACTTACCTCCAACGAACAACAGCACTGGTACGAAACAAGCAAATCCCCGGTTTATTCTACTGATGGGCATACCTTGCTTGGCGTGCTCGGCATGACCAGAGATATCTCCCGCTATCACCAAATCGAAAACCAACTCAACCTCACCACACAAATATTTAATCATTCACGTGAAGGTGTCGTGATCACGGATGCACAAGGCAACATTATCAGCGTCAATGTTGCCTTTAGTGCCATTACGGGGTACCAAGCAGAAGAAGTACTAGGTAACAACCCGCGCATTCTACAATCGGGTTATCATGATGCCTCCTTTTACCAGCAGATATGGCAAACCATCCGCGATAAAAAGCCGTGGAAAGGTGAATTTGTTAATCGCCGCAAAAACGGTAGCCTCTATCCTCAGTTATCGACCATTACTCCGGTATTTGATAATGAACTAGAAGTGGTCAATTACATTTGTGTTTTTGAAGATATTTCCCTTCGCCGCGAGCACGAAGAAACCATCAAACAGTTGGCGCATTTTGATGTATTGACGACGCTACCCAACCGAACAACCGCTCTACGAGAAATGGCAGTACAAATCAAACATAGCCAAAAAATTGGGGAGTCATTCGCCATACTGTTTTTAGATATCGACCACTTTAAGCATATTAATGACAGCTTTGGCCATTATAGTGGCGATCAGGCACTTATTGAGATTGCCAATCGCCTCAAAACCTGCTTGACCGATACGGATCACCTTGCACGAATTGGTAGTGATGAATTTGTAATATTATTAACCCACCTTGCTCAAGATAGTCACTTAAGCCCCATTATCTCTAAGATTTTTTCGATTTTTGAACAGCATATTGTGCTCGGGGAAGAGTCATTACGTTTATCGACAAGTATCGGTGTGGCAATCTACCCACAAGATGGTGAGACACCAGAAGCATTATTAAAAAATGCTGACACAGCCATGGATCAAGCGAAAAAAAATGGCCGCAATGGTTATGCGTTCTATTCACCAGAACTGACTGACATAGCCTTAACGCAAATCCGCTTGCAATCAGCACTATACCAAGCGTTGGAGCATGACCAATTTTATCTCGTCTATCAGCCCCAATTTGAACTAAGCAGTAACAAATTGCTCGGTTTTGAAGCCCTGATTCGTTGGCAACACCCTCAGCTTGGTCAAGTTTCTCCCGCCGAATTTATTCCGATTGCCGAAAAATCTGGCCTCATTACTTCAATTGGAGAGTGGGTACTGCGTACGGCTTGCGAACAAGGAAAAAAATGGTTCGATGATGGGTATCATATCGATACTTTGGCTATTAATATTTCAACCATTCAGCTTAAGCAAGCTAACTTTCTTAGTAAACTGAAGGCAATTTTAGCGCACTCACAATTTCCCGCATGCAAGTTAGAACTCGAGATCACTGAAGGCTTTCTAATTGAAAACCAACAAAAAGCGATTCATGACCTGCAAAAAATTGTCGAACAAGGCATTCGTATCGCATTAGATGATTTTGGAACGGGCTACTCATCACTATCGTATTTAAAAGGCTTACCGCTGCAGAAGCTTAAAATCGATCGCTCCTTTATTCACGACATACCCGACAACTCGGAAAGTAACGCCATTGTTGCCGCCGTTGTGGCCATGGGAAAAAGCCTGTCACTCAACATTACAGCCGAAGGTATTGAAGATGAACAGCAACGTCATTACCTTAACAGCATTGGTTGCCAATTCGGTCAAGGCTATTATTTAGGCAGGCCGGTTGGTGTTAAAGAAGCAACCGAGTTACTAAAGCAGCACCAAAACCCATAATGGGAGTATTTTAGTACCATAAGGACCAAGGTGTGCTGAATTACACCCACTGTCCGGCGACATAGCCGCTTGACCAACACCACTGAAAATTATAGCCGCCAAGCCAGCCCGTCACATCCATTACCTCACCAATAAAATAGAGGCCCGGAACCGATTTACATTCCATGGTTTTAGATGAGAGGCAATCGGTGTCTACGCCACCTAATGTGACTTCGGCGGTGCGATAACCTTCAGTACCATTGGGAAGAATCGGCCAATGTTGTAAGTCGTGTGCGATAGCGGTTATTTCGTGTGGGTTTAACTGTTTGAGCGGTTTATCGACAAAAGCTTTGCGCTCAATCAGCACTTCAACCAAACGCTTAGGCAGTACTTTCGCGAGTGTGTTTTTTAAGCTTTGATTTGGGTGTGCTTCACGTGATTCATTTAATAGCCGCTCGATGTCTACTTCCGGCACTAAGTTGATACTGACCTTCTGCCCCGCTTTCCAGTAAGAAGAAATTTGCAACACCGCCGGCCCAGATAAACCACGATGAGTAAACAGCAGTGCTTCTTTAAACACTGTGCCATCTTCAGTAGTGATTTCAGTTGGAATGGCAATGCCGGCCAGTTCGGCGAAATCTTCTTTATCTTGTTTATGCAGTGTAAAAGGCACGAGCCCGGCCGTGGTTGGGATCACCGCCAGTCCAAACTGCTCTGCAATTTTGTAACCAAAAGGAGTCGCACCAAGCTTGGGCATCGACAAGCCACCCGTTGCGACCACCAGTGACTGGCATTGGATTGGCCCGTCATTGGTGGTGAGCTGAAAGCCGTTTGGCACCTTATCTATCGATTGAATCTCGACTTGATAACGCTGCTTGACCGTCGGTAAATCGCACTCTTTTAGCAACATATTGACGATGTCCTTCGCCGAATCAAGGCAAAAGAGCTGGCCATGATCGCGCTCTTCAAACGCAATATTGTATTTACTGACCAGCGAGATAAAGTCCCACTGGCTGTACTGCGATAACGCTGATTTAACGAAATGGGGATTGCGGCATAAGTAGTTGGCGGCCGATAGTTCATAATTGGTGAAATTACAGCGACCGCCACCTGAGATCAAAATTTTACGGCCAGGCTTTTTGGCATGATCGAGAACGCATACGCTGCGCCCGCGCAGGCCAGCTTGCGCGGCGCACATTAGCCCGGCGGCGCCAGCACCAATAACGACAACATCAAACGACTGACTCATGCTTTCACCTTCATTTAACTAGACGCACACGCACCTAATGACAAACAAAAAGGATGCAGCGCTGGTGGCGTACATCCTTATCAATGGGGGACATTTTAACGACTAATTGAGTGAAGACAAGGTTAATCCACCAGCGACGGTATTAGACGAGTTGCTCGGCAAGCTCGCGCCCTTTTCCGCGAACGGCGTCAATTGTTTCAGCAAATGTGGCAGATATTGCCAGCACACGAGTATCTGGGTGCTCAGCCAGAAATAAGCGTTTTTCTTTTTCGGTCAGGATATCCCATTGATGGTGGATATCACGGGCAAAATGCAATACACGGGCAAGTTTTGGTGAAAGCTGCGCTTTTTCTGGCTGCGCAGAGTAGGCGATCGCATCGACCATCTCATCAGGAAACTTCCAAGCTTTGGCTAGCTTCGCCCCCAGTACATTCGCATCGGTATGGATGATTTGCTGTTGTGCTTCTAGTTCAACTTCACCAGCATCAACACAAAGGCGAATTTTCAACGCTTCTTGCGGCGCTAATGTGTGGATCATCAATTGGCCAATGTTGTGCAATATTCCGGTAGTAAAAACGCTATTGGCATCGAGTTTACAAGCGGCCCCCAGTTTGCTGGCGATAATGGCAATTTCAAAGGTATCGGACCAATATTGCTGCAGATCCAAGGTGTCAATTTTAGGAAAAGCACTGGATAATACCGATGCCACCACCATAGTTCTCACCGAGCCACTTCCGACACGAATCACCGCATCATTGATAGAGGCCACTGTGCGGCTTCCGCCAAAATGTGCCGAATTTGCAAGACGAAGCAGCCGCGCACTCAACACTTGTTCCATGGCAATTTTTTTTGTGAGCGCACCAAAATCGACCTCTTCCTTATTAACCATTTCGAGTAGTTCTTGTAATACTTGTTGAATACGAGGTAACTCATTCAAACGTGCGAGCAGTGCTTTTTCATCCATTATTTTTCTCCTTTCGATTGCTCTTGCTAATAATAGTCGCCGCACAATGAAGATGCATAATAGTGAAGAAATAAGTCGATGATTTTATACAGACGATAAAAAAGGAGCACGATAGCTCCTTTAATCAATACAATGACTGGCTCAGTTATACGATACAAGCCGCGAAGGTTGTCACCGCCAGCAATGACATCGACAAGATAAACAGCGCTCTAACGCGATCACACTTGCCCGTAAATAGGGGATCGTGGTGATGGTGATACTCTTTACCTTTCAAATAGTGGAAAAGACGAACCTGCTTGGTGACATTACCGTGAGTGGTAAAAAAGCCACCGCCATCCACTTGTTGATAAAGCAATGGATGAGCTTCACGCATGATGTAAATAAGTGAGCGTAGCGCCGTAAGATACCTGACTAGGTTAACCCCAGTGACCAGCATTAGCGCAAATAAAATTGTATCCCCAGTGATCATCTTTTCCTCCCTACACCTTTGCATAGAACCCAAAGAAAAAGACGATCGCTTCATACTCTTTCTGCTGCGATTACACAGCTTGGGTATCCATTACAGAAGATGAGCCGGCTTTTGCCATTGCGGCTAGGTCTTTGTCGATGAAGAACAGCGCCTTACCATCATCACCCACAAGCTCTAGCTTATCTAAAATCCCTTTAAACAACTTCTCTTCTTCATGTTGCTCCGCAACGTACCACTGAAGGAAGTTAAACGTTGAGTAGTCTTGAGATGTGAACGCCGCATGAGCGAGTTTATTAATCTGCTGAGTAATCATCTGCTCATGTTGATAAGTTTCGCGAAACACTTCACCAAGGCTCGTAAACTTATGTTTTGGCGCTGCGATCGCACCAAGGATAGGCAGTGCACCCGTTTCACTCACGTAGGTGAATAAACGCTGCATGTGCTGCATTTCTTCTACGGCATGAGCGCGTAAAAACTCGGCAGCACCTTCAAATCCTTTATCTTCACACCAAGCACTCATTTGTAAGTATAGATTGGATGAAAAAAATTCCAGATTAATTTGTTCATTCAGTTTTTCAACCATAGCTTGTGACAACATGTCGACTCCTAGTTTATGTAACGATTTGAATTGACTATACCATGAACCTCACCATAACACTTTGAGCCAGGTATGCGGATATGAGATCACGACGACAAAAAACTCTCGGCCTCAGTGCTAATCTTTAATAAGTACCCCATCAGGAGATAATACAATGAGTTATCAACATATTTTGGTTGCCATTGATCTTTCAGAAGACAGTAAACTCTTAGTCGACAAAGCTGTTGCACTGGCAAAACCACTCGATGCTGACGTTTCTTTCATTCACATTGATGTCAACTATGCCGAGCTGTATACCGGACTCATTGATATCAATTTAGCAGAAACTCAACATCACGCGATGGAAGCGTCACAAAAGCAGCTGCAAGCCTTAGCGGAACACGCGCAATACCCTATCCGCCATACACTAGTAGGCAGCGGCGACCTCAGTAATGAGCTCTGCGAAACCATCGCTGAATTCAGTGTTGATTTGGTGGTCTGCGGTCATCATCAAGATTTTTGGAGCAAGTTACTCTCATCCACTCGGCAACTGATTAACTGTTCGCCAGTCGACATGCTTGTAATACCACTTCACGACTGACGACAAGCCAAAACTCGGTTAGACTGCGGGTTATTTACTGTTCAGCGTTGTTTGTTATGGCCTATCTCTCTGCAGTCACCCTACTTTGGGCATTTTCATTTAGCTTGATCGGCGTTTATCTCGCCGGTCAAGTTGATTCTTGGTTCGCGGTTTGGATGCGCGTTGCATTAGCGAGCTTAGTATTTCTACCTTTGATCAGGTTTAAAACCGTTCCCGCTCCGTTGATCGCTAAGTTGATGACCATTGGTGGAATTCAACTGGGCCTGATGTACTGTTTCTACTATCAATCATTTTTACTGCTATCGGTTCCTGAAGTTTTGCTGTTTACGGTGTTTACACCAATCTACGTCACGCTGATCTACGATCTACTGAAAGGCCGCTTTTCTCCGTGGTACTTAGTGACGGCAGCCATTGCCGTAATCGGTGCCGTTTTTATTAAATTTGCAGCAATAAACGAGCACTTTTTGCTGGGTTTTTTGGTGGTGCAAGGGGCTAACCTCTGTTTTGCTATCGGCCAAGTGGCTTATAAATACGTCATGGAAAAAGAGACCATTACTTTAGCGCAACACAGCGTATTCGGTTATTTCTACTTAGGTGCATTGGTGGTAGCAAGCGTGGCATTTTTACTGTTTGGCAATAGTGAAAAACTGCCCACTACCTCTTTGCAATGGGGTATTTTGATCTACTTAGGGGTAATTGCTTCTGGGCTTGGTTACTTCGTGTGGAACAAAGGAGCCTGTTTAGTCAACGCAGGCGCATTAGCGATTATGAATAATGCGCTGGTTCCCGCAGGATTAGTGGTGAACATTCTGATTTGGAATCGCGACGTAGATTTAATGCGCCTTGCAATTGGCGGCGTGATCATTTTGCTCTCACTGTGGGTCAATGAAACTTGGGTAAAGCGCAAAGTCGCTGCCAGCCGTACTCACTGAATCAGGTTGAACGCTGAAAACAACAAAGCCCGCAATCATCGCGGGCTTTGTTGTTGAAAAAGGGGCTATCGTGGCTCGGTTTAACTCACCATCTGTTTTCAGTAAACCATCTATTTTTAGTAAACTATCTGTTTTTAGTGAATCTGCCGTTGTAGTGAACGTTCACTAACCGAAGAAATTCGTTGATTCACATCGGCAAACGTTACTTGTAATGCAGGGTATTTCTTTAACAGTTTTTGCTGCTGTTTCAGCACTTTTTCTAACTTCTTCAGTACTTTTTTTTGTTTTTTTAACGCTTTCTTGTTCTGTTTTTCCGATCGCTTGGCGGCCTTTTTACCTTTGTCCGTCATGCCATTTGACGTACCAGAGCGCAGTTGCTTCTTCCCTTCCGAAACAAGCTTTGTCGATGCACTCGGAATAGCAGCAGGCTTACACAGCGTGTTTTTATCCGATGATGAACGAGCACATGAGCGACAAAGAAATTTTGGCGCAGCCACAATCTGATGGATATCCCCAAGCTGGCTAGTAATATCGTGTCGGTTCAATTTGCATAAACGCTTATTCATGTACGCCTCGATCACGAATAGGAATAATTATTAGTTAGATATACAATTCCAAACACGATTAAGCAAGCACTAAATTACATCTATGGGCCACGAGATTTTCTCGCCAAAGCTAACGTATTGAATGCGTTAGATCATCGCCGCTTTCACATACACATCAAAACGATTTTTCTTGGTTTCAATCGCCATACTCGGCTTTTGTTTGTCTAACCAATCGGCATAGTCAGGACGCTTCACCACCACGCGTTTGGTCGCCAAACTTAAGGCTGGGTTTAATAATGCATCAGCATCCAAGTCAGCGCCCACCAGCAATTGAAAGACGCGCATCTCCTTTTTTACCAAAGCCGTTTGTTTTTTACTTTCCGGATGTGGGTACATGGGGTCAAGATACACCACATCTGGCTTTACAAAATCTTCATCTTGCGCCAGTTTTTCGAGCGCATCATGACTCGAAGCGTGAAGTAACGACATTCGCTCGCTTACCCAGCCACCAATCTCTGCATCTTGCTTGGCACGCTCTAAACCATCATCAAGCAGCGCGGCCACAACGGGATGCCGCTCGACCATTTGCACTTTACAGCCGAGCGAGGCCAACACAAAAGCATCACGACCTAACCCAGCCGTTGCATCTAACACGGTCGGTGTCGCTCCTTTGTTTAGTCCAGCAGCTTTGGCTATCGACTGACCTTTACCGCCACCAAATTTACGTCGGTGAGCAACCGCCCCCGTGACTAAATCGACATAAATAGCGCCGAGTTTAGGCTCATCCAGTTTACGCAACTCAAGACGATACTGAGTTAATACCAAGGCAAATGGGCTCTCAGCGCATGGTTTTAATCCCCAACGCGCGGCTAATGTATCCAAATGTGCTTGCTGAGCAGGAACTTCGCAAATCAGTTGTAGCTGCAAGTTAACTCCGAAACAAAAGAAATAATGAGGAGGCTTGAGTTTACCCAATTTTCACTGACGTGACTAAAGCTTATCGCTTTTCTTAAACGGCGGCTTACGAGAAACAACGACCAGTGATAAACTGAGCGAACCATTTCAATGATAAGGATGCTGTGATGCAAGCCACTACCGCTAAACTGGACGAACTCGACCGCGCCATTTTAAAAATTTTAATGGACGATGCACGCACGCCCTACGCAGAAATGGCCAAGCAGTTCAACGTTAGTCCTGCCACTATCCATGTTCGCATTGAAAAGATGAAATCGGCCGATATCATTCAGGGTACGGAAGTGATCGTCAATACCAAAAAATTGGGTTATGACGTGTGTTGTTTTATCGGTATCAATCTCAATGCCGCGCGAGACTACCATTCAGCGCTCGCCAAACTCAATGCGCTGGATGAAGTGGTGGAAGCCTATTACACCACAGGAGCCTATAATATTTTTGTGAAGTTAATGTGCCGCTCGATTGAGGAATTACAATTTGTGCTGATCGACAAATTACAGGCAATTGATGAAGTGCAATCCACAGAGACGCTTATTTCCTTGCAGAACCCGATTAACCGAAATGTGAATCCTTAACCACCGAAGCTGCAAACACCACGCAATAAAAAGCCCGAAACTAAATTCCGGGCTATGGCATCGGTACTGATAATAAATTATTTGTTCAGATAAGTTAAAAGCTCTTCAGCCGAAATACCCTGCTTTGCCAATTCCTTCGCCATGATTTCGACTTGCTCGCCTTTACGCGCTTCAATCACTTGTTGAAACTGAAAGACTAAATCACGCAGAACTGGTAATGGTACTTGTTTGGCGGCACTGCGAATACGCTCACTACTTTGGTTGCCTAATTCATTCAGCAATTTTCCGAACATGACCTTTTCTGGAGACTCGTCGAGTTGTTCCCAAATTCGAGCCATTTCATAGGTTGTCATTGACATTGTTGTTTCGTTTCCAAAGTGCAATTGAAATAATTAAGTGGCTAAATATACACCCGTTAAAAAGAATATAAAACAGCAGGTGACAATTTATTAATTCACCACTAATTGATGCCAATAACGCCCTGCTTTAGAAAACAGGATAAACAACGCTGGCGCAATCAGCCACATTTGCAGTGCAATTAATATCTGAGGCTCTAACCCAACACGCTGCATGGTGCCAACTAACAGACCTGCACCACTCATCTGAAACAAACCAAGCAGTGCTGCGGCGGTTCCCGCACGGTCACCAAATGGCGCCAGTGCTTTTCCTGCGGCCGCTCCCAGAATCCAAGCAAAACCGATTGATGACATAAAAATGGGCAGCATAAAGGCAATCGCCGTTTTCTGTTGTGCCAGCGCGACCATGGTAGTCCCCGCAATCAATAACGTGCCAATTCCAACCACCAGCGCCATATGGGTACCAAACCTATCCATAAATTTCGGCGCACTTAGGCAGGCAACGATATTAATGATGGCATTGAGTCCAAACCAGAAAGTAAATTCGTTCATGGTTAATCCATAACCTTCCATCAATACCACTGGGGCAGAAGTGACATAGGCTAAAATAACCGCCATCGCTAACATACACAATGAAGCATGGAAGAGAAAAGATGGTGTTTTCAATACGGACCAGTAACGCGATAACTTAAAGAACGCTTGCTGTTCGGTGGCTTGCGGGTTGGTTTCTTTCATACCAATCACCATCATTAAACCCGCGACCACGGCAAAACTAGCCATAAAGCTGAAGTTACTGCGCCAGCCAAATTGCTGAGTTAACCAACTACCAAGGATTGGCGCTAATGCAGGAATAAAACAGATTGCACCATTTAAGTAGCTGATCATTTTGCCGCTACGTTGTGGACCAAAAATATCGCGAACTGTTGCAAAAGCCGCTACCGATGTCGCGCACGCACCGAAGCCTTGTAGTAGCCGAGCCATCAGCATCCATTCAATACTTTGAGCGGCCCACGCCAAGCAAGCACTCAATGCATAAATACTGATCCCTCCTAATGCAACAGTTCGACGACCGAGTTTGTCCGCTAGCGGGCCAGCAAAGAGTTGACCGACTCCCATAGCAAACAGAAACCAAGTAATCGTATCTTGTGCATAAGCGTGTTCCACGTGAAACGTTTGAGAAATTTGCGGTAAAGCTGGTAGATAAATATCAATCGCTAACGGGCTAAACAGAACCAACAAAATCAGTAATGCCAATTGACGCTTACTATGCGCGTCAGAGGTTATTTGCTTCACGAAACACTCCAGTAATGAGAAAGAACACACTTTTACAACTCGGCTATAATAGAGCAATGATGATATGAATAGAAATGGCTTATACTCATCACAATTATTCCCAAATGGAAATACAGATGAATATAGAAAAATTAGCCAGAATCGATCTTAATTTGCTTGTTTGTCTGTCCGTACTGCTAGAAGAACTGAACGTAACGCGCGCCGCCCATCGCCTCTGTTTGAGTCAATCTGCCGTCAGTAAATCGCTTGCCAAGCTTCGTCAGCAGTTTAATGACCCGTTGTTTATTCGTAATTCACATGGCTTAAAGGCAACGCCACAAGCGCTCTATCTCAAACCCAAACTAGACACTCTCATCAATCAGCTCGAGCTACTCACTCAACCACAACAATTTTCACCACAAAGCAGTGAATACCGTTTTCATATTGCGGCAGTAGAAAGCGTCTACCCATTAATTCTCCCTCATTTTTTGCCCGCTATTTTCAGCCAAGGTCCAAACCTCAACATCAACACTCACTCATGGAACGATCAAACCTTTAAGAAATTGCAGCTTGGTGAGTTGGATTTAGGCATTACCGGCAAGGACATTGATATCAATGATGCCAAATTAACAATGCTGCCACCCAGTGATATCTGTGAGCAAGAGATCTATCGAGATAGCCAAATGTGCGTGGTACGTAATGACCACCCAGCATTACGAGACAATTGGACGTTAGAGCGCTATTTATCGCTACGTCACGTACAAGTGCGCTGCGATGGTAATGATCGCTGGCTACTCGACTATCGCTTGGCGGATATCGGCCGAGAAAGGGACATCGCAATTACAGTACCGGATTTTAATAGTGCCGCCAGCCTTTGTACTTATACTGATTTTATCTTTACCGCGCCGAGCCACTTCACCCACCTAGTAGCCAAGCAGATGGATCTCGTCGTGTTGCCATTACCGATGGAATTTCCACCTATGGCTTATACGTTATTTTGGCACAGAGACAGAGAAAGTGACCCCGCATTGAGCTGGTTAAGGCAGATGATCCAAACCAAAACACTGCATCTCAGGTGAAGCTGCGGTTTGCGCCAGTTCGATAAAAAGAGTAGCTTATTGAAGCTCGTCCCCATCGCCACAACCCCATAGACACAATAATAAAGTCAGGGTTTGCTATGGATTTGCACAGCTCCCTACACCTACAACGGACGGTTATGAGAAAGGATATAACACAGATGCATGATTCAATCGCACAACGCGTATCAGCCTTACGTGGCTGGCTCACACAGCAAGGGCTTGATGCCATCATCATTCCACACGAAGATGAATATCTCGGGGAATATGTACCGCAACACAACGAACGCCTACATTGGTTAACTGGTTTTACTGGCTCGGCAGGCGCGGCTGTGGTCACCCACGATAACGCGGCTATTTTTGTGGATGGCCGCTATACAGTGCAAGTTCGTAAACAAGTGCCAGAGGCAACCTTTGAGTACCGTCACTTGATTGAAGAGCCCGTTCTCGATTGGCTCCAAAGCGCATTGGTCTCAGGTAGTAAAGTGGGATTTGATCCGCGCATGCATCGAGCAAGCTGGCTTAAAACGGCACAGGCAAAATTGTCTGATGAGTTACAGCTTATTGCCGTCGGCAATAATCCAATCGATGAGTTATGGAAAGACCGTCCTAGCGCTGCAATTTCAGCAGTGCGCTTGATGGGTAATGAACTCGTCGGTATCAGTAGCCATGATAAGCGTGAGCAAATAGCTCATCAGCTGAGTAAGAAAAAGATTGATGCGGCGGTACTGACAGAACTTGATTCCATCTGCTGGCTGTTAAATATCCGTGGCCTTGATGTTTCCCGATTACCAGTATTACTTTCCCATGCCATTATTTATGCTGACTCCAACGTCGATTTCTTCCTTGACCCTGCTCGTCTTCCTGCGGAATTTGACAAGCATGTCGGTGGCGGCGTTCGTGTTCACCATCCAGATCAATTAGAAAAGCAGCTTAACTTACTCGCAGGTAAAAAGGTGATGATCGATCCTGCCACCAGTAATGCATGGTTTACGCTGACTTTACAAAATTCCGCTGCTGAAATCATTAATGACGCCGATCCGTGCTTACTGCTAAAAGCGGCAAAAAATGCAACCGAAGTCTCTGGAATGAAAGCGTGCCACGTGCGTGATGGTGTGGCGATGACGAAATTTCTTGCTTGGTTGGATAATGAAGTGACCAGCCAAAGACTGCACGACGAAGGTTATTTATCTGACCGCTTACAAGCATTTAGAGAGGAAGATCCAACTCTAGCCGATCTTAGTTTTGATACTATTTCAGCGGCAGGCAGTAATGCAGCTATGTGCCATTACAACCACATCAACCAAGTAAAACCAGGACAATTAGCTCAAGACTCACTTTATCTTGTCGATTCTGGCGGCCAATATTGTGATGGTACGACTGATATTACGCGTACCATTGCCATTGGTAACCCCAGTGAAGAGATGAAAAAACAGTTCACTTTAGTGCTGAAAGGTCACATTGCATTAGCCAGAGCACGCTTTCCAAAAGGTACCTGTGGTCATCAGCTTGATGTACTTGCCCGTCAGCACCTATGGGCTAATGGTTTTGATTATGATCATGGCACTGGTCATGGAGTCGGCCACTTTTTGAGTGTCCATGAAGGGCCACAACGCATCAGCAAAGTTTTCAACAACGTCGCACTACTTCCGGGTATGGTGCTGTCGAACGAGCCCGGTTATTACCGTGCCGATGCGTTTGGCATTCGTATAGAAAACTTAGAACTGGTGGTCGAAGTTGAAACACAAGGTGATTTCTCTGTGTTGGGGTTTGAGTCTCTCACGCGTTGCCCGATTGATAAGCGCGCGATCAACATCAATATGTTAACTCGACCAGAGCTCACATGGCTAAATGACTACCATCAAAAAGTATGGGATCAAGTTGGTCCACTCGTTGAGGGTGATAACAAAGCGTGGTTGCGCCAAGCGACGCTGCCTATTGGGCATGATTAAACAACAGCATGATAAAACAAATGCGCTGTAGGTAGTTTATCTGTAGTAACTTAACCTAGAAAGATGAAAGGCGACCTCGAGTCGCCTTTACTTTAACTTATGATTCTCTTAACTCGAACTCACCTTAATTAGCTAAATCATCATACTTTAATGCATCCATATGTTTCACGTGAAACGTGCAAGCCATAATCTCATCCAGAATAGGCAGCATGCCAATCTCGCCACACGACTTCAAAACCTTGCCCTTTAACAGCGGCGGCAACTTGTGCGGCTGTACGTTCATCGCTAATCACAAATTGCTCAAGTTCGGTCTCTTGCATTGCATAACCTCCAGGCTGTGTTTTTGATCCCGCCGATATGCTGGTGATCCCAAGTGGGATGAGCTTATCCCTAAAGTGCGCCGATTCGCGGGTAGAAAGCGAGAGTTCCACTTCTGAATTTAGCAAGCGAAATGCACAGATGAGCTGAACCAGTTGCTTGTCAGACATAACCGATTTAGGTTGCAGACCACCTTCACAAGGTCGCAAGCGAGGAAACGAAATCGAATAGCGCGTCTTCCAATATCTCTTTTCAAGATAATCCAGGTGAGCGGCCACGTAAAAACAATCGGCCCGCCAATCTTCCAAACCAATCAAAGCGCCAAGACCAATCTTATCAATCCCTGCCCGAGCAAGTCGGTCCGGTGTTTCTAGGCGAAAGTTAAAATCCATTTTGTTGCCTCGCAAATGATGTAAAGCGTAAGTCGATGGATGATAAGTCTCTTGATATACCATTACCGCATCTAAACCTAAGCTCTTTAGCTCCGCATAGTGCGCTTGCTGAAGCGGTTGAACCTCCATAGCAACATAGCTGACTTGACGCTTTATCAACGGCAGTATCTGCCGGAAATAGTTCATGCCTACTTTGGTTTCATGCTCACCGGTTACCAGCAACACATTATCAAACTGCATCTGCTTGATAACCGCTAATTCACGTTCAACTTCATGCAAACTTAATGTACGCCGCTTGATGCGATTCTCCATCGAAAATCCACAATAAGTGCACGCATTGGCACACAAATTTGAAAGATAAAGCGGGATATAAAAAGAAAGAGTATTGCCAAAGCGTTGCCTCGTCAGTGAGTAAGAAAGTTGCGCTAACTGCTCGATATAAGGCTCAGCAGCAGGAGAGATTAATGCCTTAAAATCCTCCAAATCGCGCTTCTCTTTATGCAATGCTCGCTCGACATCTGACGCTGTTTTGGAACGGATTGATAACGCAATATCGTCCCAATCGAGTTGTTTGAAACGTTCTAAAAAGCTCATCGCTATTGATCCAAAAATGCAGTTAGAGGGCTGGATGCGATAGCATGATGAACCTGAGTTGCAAGCCCAGCCTCATAAGCCATTCGACCCGACTCCACCGCCAACTTAAATGCCAACGCCATTTGTATCGGATCGCGTGCGGCCGCAATTGCGGTGTTAACTAAGACTGCATCCGCGCCCAATTCCATCGCAAAAGCCGCATGCGAAGGCGCGCCAATACCGGCATCAATAATCACGGGGACACGAGCTTGGTTGATGATGATTTCTAAAAAATCTCGTGAGACCAGCCCCTTATTCGATCCAATTGGCGCACCTAATGGCATTACGGCCGCGCACCCCACCTCCTCTAAACGCTTACACAACACGGGGTCAGCATGGCAATAAGGTAATACGAGAAATCCATCTTTCACTAATTGTTCCGCTGCCTTTAACGTTTCGATAGGGTCAGGCATCAGATACTTAGGATCGGGATGAATTTCTAGCTTCAGCCAAGATGTCGATAACGCTTCACGCGCTAAATGGGCTGCAAAAATCGCATCCTTCGCATTTTTCGCACCCGATGTGTTGGGTAAAAGATGGACGCCTGACTCGATAAGTGGCGCTAAAATATCATCATTTAGTTGATTAAGATCGACTCGCTTTAATGCCATTGTCGCCATTTGTGAACCAGATATGGCAATAGCTTTTGTCATTAACTCTCGGTTGGCAAATTTCCCCGTACCAGTGAACAGGCGAGATTCAAACTGTTTATTCGCTATCGTTAACATTTAGCCTCCTGCAATGGCTTGAAACAGCGATATTTGGTCGCCTTCACTTAATAGGGTCGTTGACCACGCACTACGCGGCACTACGCTCTGATTCAGGGCAAACACGCAACCGGTAATCGTGATCGAAAGCAGTTTGGTGAGATCCGCAATACTGGTTCCCGCTGAAACTTGATGAAACTGCTGATTAATCTTGATGGTTATATCTGACATGTGGCTTCTCCCTTCATCTGATCAGTCTGTGGGTACCCACACACCTCGCACTGAGGATCTTTAACAACATTTAAGGTTTGGAATTGAAACAAATGAGCATCAAACAGTGTCAGTTGGTTAGCATTACGCATCGTCTGTCGAGTCAATATCATGATGGCTTGTAAAGCTTGCAGGGTTCCGATGATTCCGACGACAGGCCCCAGAATACCGAATTCATTACAACGCTGCGCGGCAGGCAGTTCGCTATCAGGCACTAAACAGTGATAACAAGGTGACAACGGCAGTTGATCAAAAGCAATGACTTGCCCCTTCCATCCAATAGCCGAACCTGAAATCAATGGCTTAATTAGTTTACGGCACAACTGGTTAATTTGCTGACGACTGTGGATGTTATCCGTGCAGTCAAGAACGACATCAGCATTCAGCACTTCCAGTTCGAGCTGAGTACCAATAAGGCGTTTAGATATCGCTCTTACTCTGCAATCAAGGTTGATGGCTTTAATTTGCTCTGCCATCGCATCGACTTTGGTTTGACCAATTTGCCTCTCTCGGTAGATCACCTGCCGAGGTAAGTTGCTGCTTTCAACTCGGTCATCATCCACTATTACCAGTTGTCCAATACCAGCACTCGCCAAATACAAAACAGCCGCAGACCCTAAACCACCACAACCAATAACCAGCACTCGGCTATCAAGTAAAGATTGCTGTCCATTCTCACCTATTTCAGGGAGCGCAAGTTGCCTTTGATAACGGATAAATTGCGCATCAGAAAGCATAATCACATACCTCCTCAGCACTACTTGGTAATAGGTTTTGTATGATTCGATTGAAACTATCAATGACCAACTGAGGTGATTTTGCTTCTGTCACTGCACGTACAACGGCCAAGCCTGATACATCGCACTGCCAAACTTGCAATGCGTTCTCTAGGTTAATTCCGCCAATTGCAACTGTGGGTATTTTTGCACTTACAACTTCATCTGAGTTGGCGGCACAACTTAAACTCTCAATTAGCTGCTGGTAAAGTTTCAACCTAACAAGCCCTTGTGGCTTAGAGGGCATAATTTTGGTGGTGGTTGGGAATATGTGACCCAAAGCGATATAGCTGAGATTTAGTGAAGCGATGTTCAGAATCTCATAATAGCCGTGAGTTGAAATGCCTAAACAGATCCCAGCTTGAGCAATTTGTGCTAAATCTGCATTGGTGAGATCTTCTTGTCCAAGATGAATGCCAAAAGCACCATGCTTTATCGCAAGCTGCCAATGATCATTAATGAAAACCTGTGCTTGATAGGCTTGTCCAAGCTCAATAGCGGCGATAATTTGTGATTCGAGATCAGGATGTGTTGAATCTTTTATTCGCAGTTGGATTGTCTTTACACCAAACTTCAATAACCGCTCGACCCACTCAGCGCTATCCACAACAGGATAAAGGCCAATATTTTTGTCTATCTTTGGAAAACAGATATGATTTTGTTTATCGTCAGCAAAGATGCCAGCTACTGAATGTTGTAACTGAGGAAAATATCGGCTATCCGTTGGCCATGTTTCACGTGAAACACTCATTGCCGCGCGAGCAACCACTAAAGCATCCTCTAGTGGAAAGTCGAGACACAACAATGATAGAACCCAAGCAAAGTGCTCACTCTTTGCATCAGCAGCATGAGCATTCGTAGAGTATCTTATACTACGCAGCTCTTCTCCGTGATACCACTCATCAACATAGTCGTGTGAGTCAGCAGCTGTAAGCCCTATCTTGACCAAACAAGTTTCTCGTTTCTGGGAGTGCTCAAATGGCATTTGAGCGCAAAAATTGACTTGGTATTGCAAGAATAAATTGGGCTTATCAGTTAAAACACTTAGCGCATCTTCGCACGAGGCTAAGTAATCTCTGCCAATCAAAGATGAGTATGAAGGCGTTACTAATTGACAATATAAAGTTGGGCTGGCACCCAAAAAAATATCATCGATATCAAAACCATGATGCTTGGCCAATAGCAAAACCTGTTGTACTTGAGCAGTCAACGCAATGTCATCACGGGGGATAAGTAATTGAATCATCTAATTACTCCTCGCTAACGACTGACTGTTGACTAACAGCAGGATGATAAAGCTCTGATCCTGAGGCTTTAAACTCTTGCGATTTCTGTCTCATGCCTTGTAACGGGTCATCTAGCAGCGTAACGGAAATGAGCGCATCAGCAGCAACTTGCTTGGTATCTAGCGCATACTCTCGAACCTCTTGAGAGATTTTCATCGAGCAGAATTTCGGCCCGCACATAGAGCAAAAATGCGCGACTTTACCAGACTCTTGCGGAAGAGTTTCATCGTGAAAAGCACGCGCTGTAACTGGGTCTAATGCAAGATTGAATTGGTCTTCCCAACGAAACTCAAAACGTGCTTTCGATAACGCATTATCGCGCACTTGTGCTCCCGGGTGCCCTTTCGCAAGGTCTGCAGCATGTGCTGCCAATTTATAAGTAATTAAACCCGTTTTAACATCTTCTTTGTTTGGTAAACCAAGGTGCTCTTTCGGTGTTACATAGCAAAGCATCGCGCAACCATACCAGCCAATCATCGCAGCGCCAATGCCGGAAGTGATGTGATCATATCCCGGAGCAATATCGGTAGTTAATGGACCCAAGGTATAGAATGGCGCTTCATGGCAATGCTTTAATTGTTCATCCATATTCTCTTTAATCAAATGCATGGGGATATGACCAGGGCCTTCAATAATGACCTGTACATCATATTCCCACGCTATTTTAGTCAACTCACCTAAAGTGCGCAGCTCTGCAAATTGTGCTTCATCGTTAGCATCGGCAATGGATCCTGGCCGTAGTCCATCCCCTAAGGAAAGGGCGACGTCATACTTGGCGCAAATTTCACAAATTTCACGGAAATGAGTGTAAAGAAAACTCTCGGTATGATGGGCTAAACACCATTTAGCGATAATAGAGCCGCCACGCGAAACGATACCAGTAACACGTTTCGCGGTCATTGGCACATAACGAAGCAACAAACCAGCATGAATTGTAAAGTAATCAACACCTTGCTCCGCTTGCTCAAGTAAGGTATCGCGCATTACTTCCCATGATAAATCCTCCGCAATACCATTTACTTTTTCCAATGCTTGATACATAGGCACAGTGCCAATCGGTACGGGGCTATTACGCAAAATCCATTCTCGAGTTTCGTGAATATTGCGACCAGTAGAAAGATCCATCACGGTATCCCCACCCCAGCGGGTTGCCCATACTAATTTTTCAACCTCTTCTTCAATTGATGAAGAGACAGATGAGTTACCGATATTCGCATTCACTTTGACGAGAAAATTACGGCCAATGATCATCGGCTCTGATTCAGGATGGTTAATATTCGACGGGATAATGGCTCGTCCTTCGGCAACTTCACGACGTACAAACTCAGGAGTTATTCGCTTTGGTAGATTAGCCCCCAAATGAATCCCTGCATGTTGCTGGCTGAGCTGTGCATCCATACACTCTCCGCGTCGCGTATTTTCGCGAATGGCAATGTATTCCATTTCGGGTGTGATAACACCTTGCCGCGCATAATGAAGTTGAGTAACGCACTTCCCTTTCTTTGCTCGGCGTATGGCTGGCAAGTTCCCATAACGTAGTTCGTCCAATGTATCATCAGATAAACGTTCTTTAGTGTAAGCAGAACTGACCTCATCAAGCCACTCGGTATCATCCCGCTCAGCGATCCATTTTTCCCTTAATTTAGGCAAACCTTGATATAAGTCGATAGTATGAGATGGGTCGGTATAGACACCTGAAGTGTCATAAACGCATATAGATTCATTCGGTTGATAAATCGGTGAGGACTTTGTGCCCCCGACCAAGCTGTCAGCTAGTTTAATCTCACGCATTGGCACGCGGATATCCGAACGTGAACCAGTAATATAGATTTTAGAGGAATTTGGGTAGGGTTCGACAGACAATGTGTCAATGAATTGTTTGGCTTTCAGTCTCGCTTGTTTGCGACTCGACATAGCATCTTCCTTTTTGTACTAGGGATAAATGCTTGACGGATTAATGCACAAGAGTTGATCAAAATAGAGTTTTGATCTTAAGGATATAACGCTAGATAGATCACTAGCAGGTTATATTCTCTTGTTCCCTTCGCAGGTATTAGCCTGATCAGGTTCAACGGATCCCGAAAATACGGTCTCAGCCTTATGGCACTCCGACAAGTTGAGTCACGATTATAGGGAAAGACTATCCATTAACCAAGATGAAATTGTAATTTCGTTAACTTCTCATCAACAACTGGAAACCTATCCAAGCCGCTGAGATACTTAGCACCACGTTTAATAAGACATTAACACCCATTTTCAGAAAGGCTCCTTGCTGCATCAGCAATACATTATCCATAGAAAATGTAGAAAATGTGGTTAATGCACCCAAGAAACCCAAACCAATAATCTGGCGCCATGGCTCAGTTGCAAGTAATTCACTCTCAAAAGCAGCGATCAATAACCCCATAATAAATGAACCGACAACGTTAACGGTGAGCGTTCCATAAGGAAACCCGCGTCCTAACAAGAACACACATAGCTCGGTAACTAGATAACGTGCACATGCGCCAAATGCGCCACCTAATGCAATAAAACCTAAAATAGACAGCTGTCCCATAGCGAATTCCTAAAAGTAACCGTCGTTATTTTAACCGCTAAGCATAATAAATCGAACCTAATTACTAAAATAATCAAGGAAAGTTATGCTGATAATCTAGTGCTTTTAAAAAGTTACATCCGTCACTTACTGAGTAAATGGATAAGCTAAACCGCTCTTAATGCCAATTGAAGTAACAATATGATCTAATTAAGGCTATTTCACGCTCGGGATCGCTTTCTTGGATACAGCTTGAGTACAGAGAGCTGGCCACAAAAATGTGCCGAAGGGATGAGGTAAACGGAATTAGTTAATTTTTCGGATTGCTATCATAGAGGAAGTGAACAGATAGCAAAAAGCCTCAGCATTTCTGCGGAGGCTTGATAGATGGCAGGGGTGGAGAGATTCGAACTCCCAACACGCGGATTTGGAATCCGCTGCTCTGCCAGTTGGAGCTACACCCCTAAATAATTTATGCTT
>NZ_CAWPKR010000009.1:0-62273 GCF_963888765.1 Vibrio sp. B7 | reverse complement strand
AATGAATTGACTGTGCCAAAATCAAGTAAACTTGATTCTGATTGGTCACTCAGTTCATTGATAAATCTTTTTTGATTATCATCAACGAGTGCCCACACAGATTGATAGGTTTATATTGTTAAAGAGCTTGCTTGGATGCTTACCTAAAAGCATTCAAAGCGGACGAACATTCTAGCGATATAACCTTAAGTGTCAAACACTTTATCGATTATTTCTTTTAAACAAGTGTCCATCTGTTACCAGCAGAAGTAACTAGCACTGCCCTGACAACGAGGCGCATTATAGGTAGTTTAGAGAAGGACACAAGTCTTAAAATGAAACTTTCTCATAAAAACGAACCAACAGCTCACAAAAGAACCAATGAGAGTGATTTTCAAACAAAAAGGGCCATTTCTGGCCCTTTTGAATGTAAATGTTTAGTCTTGATGAGCAATAATTTGGTCATTGCTAACAACTAGCTTAACTTTTTTATCCGGTAGGATTCTTCCTGCCAAGATTTCTTTCGCTAATGGATTTTCAACGCTTTGTTGAATCGCGCGTTTCAATGGTCTTGCTCCGTAAACAGGATCAAACCCAACTTGAGAAATCAGCTCTAACGCTTTTTCAGATACCTCAAGCTGATAACCTTTCTCTTCCATTCGTTTACCAAGACGGGCTAATTGAATAGAAGCGATCGATTTAATTTGTTCTTGCGCCAACGGATGGAATACTACACTTTCATCCACTCGGTTTAAGAACTCTGGTCTAAAATGTTTACCTACAATCTCCATTACCTCTTTTTTAATGCCTTCATAATCCAAGCTTGCGAATTTTTCTTGAATTTGTGAAGACCCTAAGTTTGAGGTCATAATTACCACTGTATTACGAAAATCAACTGTGCGTCCTTGTCCATCAGTTAAGCGCCCATCATCTAATACCTGTAGCAGGATATTAAAGACATCAGGGTGTGCTTTCTCAACTTCATCCAACAAGATAACCGAGTACGGTTTACGACGAATAGCCTCGGTCAAGTAGCCACCCTCTTCGTAGCCCACATAACCTGGAGGCGCGCCGACTAATCGCGCTACTGAGTGTTTTTCCATAAACTCAGACATGTCGATTCGCACCATGGCATCTTCACTATCAAACATAAAGTTTGCGAGTGTTTTACACAATTCAGTTTTACCCACACCAGTTGGCCCTAAGAATAAGAAGGAACCAATCGGTCTATTTGGATCAGATAACCCAGCTCGGCTACGGCGAATCGCATTTGATACCACTTCGACGGCTTCAACTTGTCCGATAACTCGTTGATGCAGCGCATCCTCCATTTGCAGCAGTTTTTCTTTCTCAGCTTCCAGCATTTTAGAAACTGGAATACCAGTTTGCTTTGAAAGCACTTCCGCAATTTCTACATCAGTTACTTTGTTGCGTAGCAAAGTCATCTCTTGCATTTCAGCTTGGGTTGCAAGGTCGAGCTGCTTTTCAAGTTCAGGAATTCGGCCATATTGAAGTTCTGACATACGGTTCAAGTCACCCGCTCTACGTGCGAAATCCATATCCATACGCGCTTGCTCTAATTCGGACTTAATATGCTGAGTACCCGAAAGAGCTGCTTTTTCCGCATTCCAAACTTCTTCCAGCTCAGCAAACTCGCGCTCTTTCACTTTTAACTCTTCGTTTAACACCTGTAAGCGTTTTTCACTCGCTTCATCGTGTTCATTCGTTAGCGCTTGTTGCTCAATTTTCAGCTGAATAATTTTGCGCTCAAGCTTATCTAAAGATTCTGGCTTTGAATCTATTTGCATTCGAATACTTGAAGCGGCTTCATCGATCAAGTCAATCGCTTTATCGGGCAACTGGCGATCAGAAATATAACGGTGCGATAAGCTCGCAGCAGCAACAATAGCGGGATCGGTGATCTCCACATGGTGATGGAGCTCATAACGCTCTTTCAAACCACGCAAAATAGCTACTGTGTCTTCTACGCTAGGTTCATCAACCAGTACCTTTTGGAAACGTCGCTCAAGTGCCGGATCTTTCTCTATATATTGACGATATTCGTCTAAAGTGGTCGCACCGACGCAGTGTAGATCTCCTCGAGCCAGAGCGGGCTTAAGCATATTCCCCGCATCCATTGCGCCTTCGCCTCGACCTGCACCGACCATAGTGTGCAATTCATCAATAAAGAGGATGACATTACCCTCTTCTTTCGCTAGCTCGTTAAGCACCGATTTTAAGCGTTCTTCAAATTCACCACGATACTTAGCCCCTGCGACCAAAGACCCCATGTCTAATGACAATACTCGACGACCACGTAGACCTTCAGGTACCTCATTATTAATGATGCGCTGTGCTAACCCTTCCACAATCGCTGTTTTACCAACACCAGGCTCACCTATGATTACTGGGTTGTTTTTGGTCCGGCGTTGCAATACTTGAATGGTACGACGAATTTCGTCATCACGGCCGATGACAGGATCAAGTTTGCCTTGTTCCGCTCGTTCAGTTAGATCTATTGTGAATTTCTCAAGCGCTTGTCTTAGCTCTTCTGCATTTGGATCATTCACTTTCTGACCTCCACGCACTTTTTCTATTGCTTCAGAAACTTTTTTCTCGGTGAGCCCTATTTCTTTGAGTAATTGACCAAGCGCGCCCTTATCTTCTAGTGCGGCTAGCAAAAACACTTCCGAAGAAATGTAGGAATCTTGCCGTTTTTGCGCGAGTTTATCGCACAAATTGAACATAGTACCCATTGCGCTAGAAAGCTGAACATCACCACCGATACCGCTAACTTTTGGCAAACGGTCTAATATCTCACTGAGCTTCGAGCGCAATTGCATAACGTCCACACTTAACATAGTAAGAAGTGGACGAATTGGACTGCCATTTTGATCGAGCAATGCCACCATCAAATGAACAGGCTCGATATATTGATGATCACGGCCTAATGCCAATGATTGAGCATCAGAAATGGCAATTTGAAATTTGCTTGTAAATCGATCAAGACGCATACCAACTTTCCTCACCTTAATTGAGAAACTAATCTTACGTAGCTAAAGATGGCTACGTACTAGTGCTTTTTCAAGGGGCAAGTTAGGGAAGATTGATCTTGCGTAAGTTACTCTTCGATCCAAATAAATGAAGCTTGGCGACCTGTGATTCCGTCGCGTCGATAGGAATAAAACTGATGAGGATTATGGAAGGTACAAAGGCCGCTATCTGATATTTCTGAAACACCGCATTGATGCAACCTTAACGTGGCTAACTGTGCAATATTTGCTAGCCATTTTCCATTCTCTTGAAGAGAAAATGCGGCCTTTGCTTTGGTATTTTGATCAACAAAGGCATGGTATACATCATCACCGACTTCAAATGCCGTAGGACCGATAGCAGGACCGAGCCAAGCTAGGATATCACTAGAAAATTTGGCGAGCGCATTTTCGAGTATCCCATTAGCTAAACCGCGCCAACCAGCATGAACTGCAGCCACTTCGCTGCCTTGGTGATTAGTGAGTAGAACAGGTAAGCAATCAGCGGTCATTACAGAACAAATCACATTATGCTGGTGGGTAAAAACACCATCGGCACTCAGAATCTGCTGAGTAGGTTGAGTAACCTCTAGCACTTGTGTTGAATGCGTTTGTTCAAGCCAAATAGGTTCAGAGGGCATCGCCGCTTGCTGCGTTAGCCATTGGCGATTTTTTTCAACGGATAAAGGATCATCCCCAACATGCATGCCTAAATTCAGCCCTTGATAAGGAGCTAACGAAAAGCCACCGACTCTAGTCGAGGAGAAAGCTTTTACATGTTTAGGTGCATTCCAGTTAGGGATGATCTTCTGCATTAGAACTCGTCTTTTTTATTCAACTTAGTATCTACGCGTAAAGCTTCCGCCATAATGATCATATCGTCAGGTACTGGCGCATGAAATTCTAGCATTTCACCAGTCACAGGATGCTCAAGTCGAAGCATAACGGCATGCAAAGCCTGACGATCAAAACCACGGATCATATCGGTCAGCTCTTGCGTTGCCCCTTTCGGAATGCGAGCGCGGCCACCATAGGCGGTATCCCCAAGCAAAGGATGCTGCAAATATGACATATGCACACGAATTTGGTGAGTACGGCCCGTTTCTAAACGCAAACGAAGTCGCGTATGTTCACGAAAATGCTCGGCCACACGATAGTGAGTTACCGCTGGTTTACCCATCGGGCTTACCGCCATCAATGTACGTTTTGTTGAGTGGCGGCCAATCGGCTTATCGATCATCCCACCAGCAGTCATAGTACCGATCACAATCGCTTCATATTCACGCGTAATCTTACGCTTTTGCAACGCTCGAACTAAGTGTGTTTGTGCAGGAACCGTTTTAGCGACCACCATTAAACCAGTCGTATCTTTATCCAAACGATGCACAATCCCCGCACGAGGTACTTCTGCAATAGCTGGATAGTGGAACAACAGTGCATTTAAGACTGTGCCATCTGGAGTACCCGCGCCTGGATGAACGACAAAATCTCGTGGTTTGTTGATGACCATAATATCGTCATCTTCATACACGATATTTAAAGGTATATCTTGCGCTTCCCAACGCTCTTCATCTTCAAGCTCGGCTTGGACCGTAATGATTTCTCCCCCCATGACTTTCGTTCTTGGTTTAGTGATCACCTCATCATTGACCTGAACTTTGCCTTCTAAAAGCCACTCTTTTAGACGTGAACGAGAGAAATCTGCGAATAATTCAGCGACAGCTTGGTCTAAACGTTGACCTAACTGGCTATCTTTTACTGTATTTGTTAATTCAATCTGCTGAGCCATATCGAACTTTTTTAAAAACCGTGAGACTAATAGCGTCTAGTATGGATAAAATATGGCGTCATTGTATCTGTTACTGCTAAGAAAGTAACGAAACGATTTGTAAAGCGATTACGCACTCAATTAAGAAGCATTAATTCAAGGAAACGACTCCTGTCATGAAACACCACACTTTATCAGGCTTACTCGCATTATCACTGTTATTTGGCTGTTCAAGCAGCGAAGAGATTGTCCCTGATGTGCCGCCTTCTGAATTATACTCAGAAGCACAAACCTCACTGCAAACTGGTAACTGGTTAACGGCCATTCAAAAACTTGAGGCGTTAGATTCACGTTATCCCTTCGGCGCGTATTCAGAACAAGTTCAACTTGACCTTATTTACGCTTACTACAAAAACGATGATCTTGCGTTAGGTTTAGCGACCATTGAACGCTTTACCCGTTTGAATCCAACCCATGAAAAAATGGATTGGGTACTCTACATGCGTGGTTTGACGCATATGGCGCAAGATCGCAACTTCATGCATGACCTATTTAATGTCGATCGCGCGGATCGTGATCCAGAACCGGTAAAAGCTGCGTTTGCTGATTTTAAGAAACTGCTGCAACGCTACCCAACAAGCCCTTATGCAGAAGATGCTCATAAACGCTTATTCGCGTTAAAAAATAGACTGGCTGAATATGACCTTGCCACAGCTGATTTTTACTTACGCCGTGAATCTTGGATTGCGGCTATCAACCGTGCTCAGGAGCTACAAAAAACGTATCCAGACACTGAAGCGGCTCGCAAATCATTACACATTCAGTTAGAAGCGTATAAACAGCTCAAACTGAACGATGCCATTGCCAGAACTCAAAAGTTAATTGCACTCAATCCACAATAGTTTGCAATAAGCTTAAGTACGCCATGAAAACCACTCTCGCTTTGAGTGGTTTTTTTTATTTGGAGTCGATGGGAATAATAACACGCCAGCAAAAGACGGCTGGAAAATGAGTGGTGCAGGGAAAACTGAAAAACTGAAATAAAAAGGGAGGTGTTCAAAACATCGTTAGAATAAAGATCACAAAAAACACTTGAATAAGAAATGAGCAGCGCTCTTTTTAGGCCGCAAAAACACCCTAAAAATGGGAAATTCTTAGCTTGATCCTTTAACCAATCTATCCAGATTGATAGGAATCACAAGCTTTTTCTTTACTCTTTGTCAGCACTCTTTGCGTGAGATCACGTTTAAACTCGCCCTTTGAAATCACATTCAATAAAGTGACATAGATCACATTACTTTGGTATTAAATCAGTAATCTGAAGTTAACCCATGAGGGATGCAACAGAGGAAAACATCTATGAAAGTAACTATCACTGGTAAAAATATCGACATCACCTCTGCAATCCGCACTCACATTGAGAGCAAATTTAAAAAACTAGAAAAATGGCAAGTGGATATCATAGGATGCCAAGCTAGCTTTAGTGAAGAGCCCAATAAACAAAAAAGATTCGAAGCTATTATCACGGTACCCAAAGGACAATTAGTCGCTTCTGCAACCCACGAAGATCTTTACGCAGCTATCAATGAGGTAGAACAAAAATTAGAACGCCAACTCAACAAACTGCGCCATAAACCGGAAGCTCGTCGTACCGACAAACCGGAAGTAGAAGAAGAAGTTGAATAAAATTTAATATGATGAAAAATAGCGCTTTCAAGCGCTATTTTTTTGCTTGACGCTCTACGGTTGCTTGCTTATTGTGTCTTTACATTCAAAGAGAAATCACCTTCTTATGCACTTAACCTCACTGTTCTTTTTTGACTTCTTTTTTCTCCAATAACCTTGGAGGCATGGTCGTTGACAGAAGATAAGTCAAAAACGAACAGGAAGCCTCCCACTGGGAGGCTTTTTTACAAGGACATTTTTATGACTGAAAAGCACTATTCACTTGAAGAGATCCGCTTGCGACTGAACGAGCTTGATGATCAACTGCTAAACCTACTGGCAGAGCGTCGAAAGTTCAGCATTGAAGTCGCTAAAAGCAAAGTGGAAACCGCAAAACCAGTGAGAGATGCAATACGTGAACAGCAACTTTTAGTCAAATTGATTAATACTGGTAAAGAAAAATACAATTTAGATGCTCAGTACATTACTAAACTATTTCATACCATCATTGAAGACTCCGTCTTGCTACAGCAAGCATACTTGCAGAATCTAGCCAATCCGCAACTGAGCCGTAAACCGCTGGCAAGGGTTGCTTTTTTAGGTGCTAAAGGTTCTTACTCCCATCTTGCAACTCGTGAGTACTTCAGTCGTAAAAATACAGAGTTGATCGAACTCAATTGCGATCAGTTTAAAGAAGTCACTAAAACGGTTGAATCGGGTCATGCCGACTATGGGGTATTGCCGATTGAAAATACCAGTTCAGGTTCAATTAACGAAGTGTATGATTTGCTGCAACATACTACCTTGTACATTGTAGGTGAGCTCACTTTACCGATTGAGCACTGCTTGGTCGCCACCTCTGAATTACGTTTGGAAGAGCTCAAAATTCTTTATTCACACCCACAGCCCCACCAGCAGTGCAGCGAATTTTTAAGCCGCCTAAAAGGCGTTACACTTGAAACCTGTGCGAGCACCGCTGATGCGATGCAAAAAGTACAGCAGCTTAATCGCAACGATGTTGCCGCAATTGGCAATGCTTCTAGCGGTAAACTGTACGGCTTACAATCGATCAAATCTAATATCGCCAATCAAACAGAAAACCAGACTCGCTTTATTGTTGTTGCGCGAAAACCCGTGGAAGTCTCTACTCAAATTCCAGCGAAGACGACATTAATCATGTCAACATCACAGCAAGCAGGCTCACTTGTTGAAAGCTTGTTAGTGCTGCAACGCTACGGCATCAATATGACCAAATTGGAATCGAGACCTATTATGGGTAATCCTTGGGAAGAAATGTTCTATGTTGATCTTGAATCACATCTTGATTCCATTGAAATGCAGCAAGCATTGAATGAGCTAACAAAAATCACTAAGCATTTAAAAGTATTAGGTTGCTACCCAAGCGAAAATGTTAAACCGACCCAAGTAAAACTTCAATAATCACATTTAAGTCAAATATTTGACAGAAGTCAGCTGACAGCTATCAACATAGTTCATATAATGCCCAATCATTTCACACATAATTAATCACTATGTTTTGGGCTGTCAGCCTACTTTGAATTCACGGAACATATTCCGCACGTCATAAGATATCTGTGACACTTTCATTGTGAACGATGCCCTTTTCCAATAAATAAGGTTCATCTACTTATATCATGATGAAAATCCATCCTTTGGCTTTAATGCTATTTCTGCTAGGCATTTCAGCGCACATTCGAAGCTCAGAGCTCAATATTTATTTGTGGGAAGACACTATGTCACCGCAAATCGTTGATCAATGGCGGCAAAGCAGCGGCATCGATATTAATCTATATCATTTTGATAATGACGATGAACGCAGTCTATTAATGGTCAAAAGTGTCCAGCTGCCTTTTGATATTGTAGTGTTAGATAACGTATCCGCTCTTATCTACTCTCAGCTCAACACCTTTGAAGATCTGAGTACTCTGCCCAATAGAAAGCATAATGATACGAAATGGAATCAAGCGTGCGGTAGCCACGCCGTTCCCTACTTTTGGGGAACCGTAGGCATCGTCTACAAAAAAAGTAAATTTCCAGCCAAACCCAAAAACTGGGCTGATCTCATCGACATGCCACCAGCACTCCAAGGCCATGTGGGGATGCTTCACGATACCGTTGAAACCCTGTTGCCAGCATTGTATGCCCAACAACAATCGCCAATTACAAATAACGATAATGCACTGAAACAGGCTTATCAAAAGATGCTATCCGTGAATCGCAACATCTTAACCTATGAATATATATTGAGTTACGTCCGAAGCCATCCTGACAGTGATGGATTAGATATGGCACTCGCATACAGCGGTGACCAATTTTCATTGAATAAGTATTTTGGCAGCAATGATTGGGATTTTGTCACCCCGCAAGGGCGACCCTATATTTGGGTGGATTGTTTAGCCATCAACAGCAATTCAAAAAATAAAGAGCATGCAAAAGAGTTTATAAACCACTTATTGAGCCCAGAAGTTGCCGCAATAAATGCAAAAGATATTAAAGCTGCGACACCAAACTTAAGTGCCCTAAATTTAATGCCAGATAATTACCGAAATGATGCATCATTATTTCCAAACCCAGCTTTGTTAGAACAAGGCATTATTGATAGCGAATTGCTCCCTGCCGATATTAGTTTGAGAGCAAAAATCATTAACAGTATTTTGGAACAACATGAAGCTCAACAATAGAATTCTGTTGCTGATAACACCGGTTATTCTTCTCAGTGCAGTGGCATCTAGTTACATTATCTACTCCAATCAAAAAGATGCTTTGCTGAAAAGAGAAGAAAGCTATCTTCAACTGAGTATGGAAAAACTCGCGGGTCACTTTCGTCAAACCCAATACCTGGTGAATAGCTACGCTTACACCCTCACGAAAAGCGATATCATTCGTCACTACGTTGCACATGAGCGCAACCCTTATCGAGAGTTAGAACTGGTTGATAACTTTCAGCAAACATTGGACATTCTCCAATCACAAGAGAATAATTTCATTGCGTTATCGATTTTGGATGGCAGCAAAAATGTTCTTTATTATGCCGAAAATAGTGGTGACCCCTTCGCTAAAATCGATACAAAAATTCTCAACCACATACAAGACACTTTCGATAGCACACAGAAAACCTCTTATATTGACTATACGACAAATTCCAGCGGTGAAGGTATTCTAGTTCGGTATGATGTTTTAGATACTCAAACACTTACGACACCGCTTAGCTATAACCGCGATAAAATTTTCTTTGTTGTTGTTTTCGTCGTACTCGAACCCTTTAATCGACTGATGAAGAAAATAGAATTTGATAACCGAAGTACCATTTTTTTCACTGACGCAGCGGATATTAAAAAGGTAGGATTAACGCAAACTGTTGAATTAACATCAGATCTTTATGCCACACTTGATCCTGCACAGTATCTAATTAACGACAAACTTTATGCCATTAAAAAACGGTTAGCGTTGTCGTTTGGAATATCGACTCTAGTGACTGTGTTGCTGCTTTTGTATTTATTATACCGGCATGTAATCAAGCCCATATCCCAATTAGATCAACAATTGAAAGAAGTAGAGAATAAGCAGCGTGACAATATCGAAACTCTCAAGAGTAACGATGAAATTGGCCGGCTATCCTCTCGTTTTTACGATATGTATCAGGAGCTTGATACCACATATAAGAAAACAAAAGCACTTGCAGAGTACGACCACTTAACAAAACTTGCCAATCGCCACCACTTTCAACAATCGGTAGAAAGAGTACTAGCAAAAGCAAGACACACCGATAACATCTGGGTTTTGTATATTGATTTAGATAATTTCAAATACGTCAATGATAAATATGGACATCAGATTGGTGATGTATTATTAGTCAATTTTGCACAACATATCGGCTCATTGCGCAACTTTTCCTTTGAAAAGTATCAAGTTAAAAGTTTAGCTGCTCGACTCTCTGGGGATGAGTTCTCAATTTTTATCTCTGCCCCTAGCACGTTTAAACAAGCCGCAAGCGAATTTGCAAGCCAGTTACTGGCTCCACTACAAAATCAGCACAATTCACCACTCGGGAACTTTCCAATCACAGCAAGTATCGGCATCGCCACCTACCCAACCGATGGCTATACCTTAGAAAAATTATTATCTAATGCTGATACGGCCATGTATCAAGCAAAAAATGCTGGGAAGAACCAAATAGCTTACTACTCGCCAGAGCTCAATAAGGGTGTTCAGCGCAGAGCCAACATTGAGCAAGCATTACGCCGAGGGGATTTTGATCAGGAATTTAGCTTGGTCTATCAACCTTATTTAAATCGTGCTGGCAATACAGTCTCAGGATTTGAAGTTTTACTTCGTTGGGAATCCAACCTGCTCGGTACGATTTCACCAAAAGAATTTATTCCGATAGCCGAACAAACCGGGTTATTTGGCAACATTGATCGCTGGGTCGTCCGTTCAGCTTTCGAGGAGTTCCATGCACTGCAAGCGATGTTTGAACACCCTGTTCAGTTATCGATTAACCTTTCATCAGCAGAATTAAACTCTTTACAGTTAGCTCATTACATTCATAAACATGCGCAGGAGAATGCAGTTCCTCCCCATTTGATTGATTTTGAAATTACAGAAACTTTTTCTGCCAATTCAAAAGGTTTTCCACTGCTTCACGAACTATCGCATTTAGGCTACGGATTGGCGATTGATGATTTCGGTTCTGGTTACACCTCCATTACTCAATTGGTGCAATATCCAGTACAAAAAATTAAGTTCGATCGGCTTTTTTTAGATACACTCATCACCACTGACAATCACAAGATCATTAAGCCTTTGATCGAACTTTGCCACTCTCAATCAATGCAAGTCACAGCTGAAGGTATTGAAAGTAAAGAGATGCATAATTGGCTTGCTGATTACCAATGTGATTTCATGCAAGGCTATTATTTTGCCAAACCAATGCCATTAAATGCGTTGGTTTCATGGTATCAACAACAAAAAGAGTTAAACGCTGTTTATGAAAAATGTGATCATTGCCTCTCTTAACCCGGCCAAAATCAATGCAGTCAAAAGTGCATTTGAAAGTACCTTTCCGCAGGATACTTTCTCATTTAAAGGGGTGAGTGTGCCCAGTGGTGTCGCGGATCAACCGATGACAGATGAAGAAACCCATCAAGGCGCACTTAACCGAGTACGAAATGCGAAAGAGCAAGATCCCACGGCAGATTATTACGTCGGGTTAGAAGCGGGCATTGAGAATAGCGTGACTTTTGCATGGATGGTGATTGAATCCGCGACTCATAGAGGAGAATCGCGTTCAGCCAGCTTAATGCTACCACCTCAAGTATTGAAGCTGTTAAGCCATGAAAATGAGCTAGGCGATGTGATGGATAAACTGTTTGACTGCCAAAATATCAAACAGAAAGGTGGGGCGATCAGCCTGCTCACTCATAACCAGCTCACTCGCAGCTCGGTCTACCATCAAGCATTGATCCTCGCGTTAATCCCTTTTATCAACCCAGAGCATTTCCCTGCTAATTTATAAAAGGTTGGCAAACTCAAGGAACCCTTAAGACACCTTGAGTAGCAGAGCGGCTAATTGCGACTTTTCTTGTTCTGATTTACTTTTGAGCTCATTTGAGCCACGCGTAATGGTCGCAATTCCCACTCCGAGCAATTGGCTAATCTGCCGCTGTGATAACTCCCCTTTGAGTAGCTCACATAAGATGTTCGCACGCGCCACGAGCGCATCTCGCTCATCTGGGGTCATCATCATGGTGAGTAGCATTGCGTGCTGCTCTTGCTCTGTGGCTGATTTAACCAATTCCATTAGCTGCTGCCAATCAGTGTACTCAGGTTGGTGTGGCATGAATGTACTCGCAAAGTGATACGTTCCGCTATTGTAGAACTTTCACTTCGTATTGGAATTAATATTTTGTATTGAGCTCATCTTGATTGAGAAATTCACCTTCAATCCCCATCAAATCTCGATAGTAAGTCTCAAACATCAAAATATTTTGCACATACCCGCGGGTTTCCCGAAAAGGGATCGCTTCAATAAAAGCGTAAGCATCTAACTTGCCTTGTGTTTTCTCTCGCCATTGATTGACGCGATTTGGCCCAGCGTTATAGGCAGCAAATGCAAAAATTCGATTGTCGCCGTATTGCTCTAATAATCCATTTAAGTAATGGCTGCCTATTTCGATATTTTTGCCCACCTCATATAACTCTTGCTCATCGTTATAGGTCAGCTGATATTTTTTAGCCGTATACTTAGCCGTGCTCGGCATAATCTGCATGATACCGCGAGCGCCAACGGGCGATTGAGCCTCAACATCCATTCCACTTTCTTGACGAGCAAGTGACATCAGCATAATTGGGTCGATGTCGTGTTTTTGGCCATAGAAGTTAAACCACCATTGATGGGCTAATGGAAAACGCAATTGCATGTTGTCCCACATCCGCGCCGAAATAGAGGCTGTCACAGTTAAACTATACCAACGTTGGGAGTCGGCGTAGGCCGCTAGCATCTCTTTTTCTTTTGTCTCTGCACGATCGAGTAACCATTTCCATTCACTTTTTGCAGCAGCGATTTTATCTCGTTCAATCAGCTCTTGGATCCGTACTAAGGCTTTTTTATACGGCGTCAATAAATTGGTATTAAGCTTAATCGATGTACTGGGATAATTTACTGACTGTTTCACCATATTAGCGGCCGCGACACTGTAGAAATTACGTTGCCCAATCATCGCATTTAAACGTTGTAATCCTTTGGCTTCATCACCCAACGCAATATCAGCGCGCCCAAGCCAATATTGCCAACGTAAGCTGGCTTTTTCATCAGCAGGGAGCTGCTCTGTCCAGAATTTCACTTCATCCCAACGACCAACGGTCAGTGCCTTGCGGATCCTCTGCTCGAGCAAAAGACTGTTTGAGCTTTGCGCTATCACACTATCTCGCCAGTTTGCGAGTGCTTGCTCCTCGGTATCAAGCAATATTCTGGCTAGATATTCTGCAATAGGACGCTGATAAGCATCCGCCAGTATTTTCTGATCGAGAAGAGTTTGGTACACACTTTGCGCAAGCTTTGCATCTTGGCGTGCTAGCTTTTCTAACGCAAATTGAATCGACTGCTGATTAAACGTGCCATCGGTGTATTGTTTAGCAAAAGTCAGCACATTTTCTGGCGAGCGGTAGAGATCCATCATCGCTTGCGCTGTCGCCTGTGATTTTGGCTTAACTAATTTTTTCTGTAAGTATTTCATTAGCGTTAAATTACGCCCATCAAACGCCAATAACATTCGTTTAAGCAACCAGTCATCGGTTAACCCGCCTTGCTCACTCCATGCGGTGAAGAGTGGATCACAGGCGTCAGAAATGCTACTGCCACTGAGCCATAATTTTTGTGCGCCTTTGAACGCAATATCTCGCTGGCCTGTTTGGTAATGCGCATTGTAGTAATGACAGCGATAAGGCTCATCATTCGGCTCCGCTTTTTGAAAATCAAGCAAGGTGGCCCATTTTCCTTTAGCCGCCAACGCATCTAGATACGGTGCTCGAATGCGGTTTGAAAACGGGAAATCTTGATGTGTATCGATAAAAACCTGAACCGCTAATGGCGGTTTATTACCAATATCGACCAGCAGAGATCGATAATCCAGATAAGGCGTCAATGGATAGTTTTTGATCTTATTTCTAATTTTTTTAGCTTCATCAACTTTATCTTCATCAAGCCACCTCTGAGCTTGATCGTACAGCTCTCGTTGACTATCCAAATCCTCTATTGCGCCTGAAAACGCGGTGCCGCACACCAAGGAGCTCAACGCTAATATTGATGATAACAATCGCTGCGGTCTTATAAAATGCATGAGCGTCATGTGCTCTCGTCCTATCCAAAGCAAGGTGATTTCCGTTTCATTACGCTGATTCTAGATAAAAAAGTAAAGGCCATAGATGTAAATAATATTAAATTCATAAAAGTGCGACATATGAACTTAGTAACTTAATGTTTCGTTACTTTTTTATCGATGAAAAACACCATCTAAGCTCTAAAAATTAGGTACCTAGTAACAAATGCGATCGCTTTGGTATAAAATGACCACTTTCTTCTGTTACTAAGATTAGGAACAATCGGCAATGGCTGAATACGTATATACCATGTCGCGGGTGAGTAAAATTGTCCCGCCTAAGCGTCAAATTCTCAAAGACATCTCTCTGAGCTTTTTCCCTGGAGCTAAAATCGGTGTTTTAGGTCTCAATGGTTCAGGTAAATCCACCCTGTTACGTATCATGGCTGGCATCGATACTGATATTGATGGGGAAGCACGCCCGCAAGCAGGATTGAAAGTCGGCTACTTGCCTCAAGAACCAGTACTGGATGAATCAAAAACCGTGCGTGAAGTGGTGGAAGAGGCCGTTTCTGATGTGGCTGGCGCACTAACTCGCCTCGATGCTGTTTATGCGGCATATGCAGAACCCGATGCCGATTTTGATGCGTTAGCCAAAGAGCAAGGTGAGCTCGAGGCTCTGATTCAAGCCAAAGATGGCCATAATTTAGAGAACGCTTTAGAACGTGCGGCCAATGCACTTCGTCTACCAGAATGGGATGCTAAAATTGCCGTTTTGTCTGGTGGTGAGCGCCGCCGTGTGGCGATCTGCCGTTTGCTACTTGAAAAGCCAGATATGCTGCTGCTTGACGAACCAACCAACCACTTAGACGCGGAATCTGTTGCTTGGCTAGAGCACTTCCTTGTCGACTATTCAGGCACAGTCGTCGCCATCACCCACGACCGTTACTTCCTTGATAATGCTGCTGGTTGGATTTTAGAACTTGACCGCGGTGAAGGCATTCCTTGGCAAGGTAACTACACCTCGTGGCTCGAACAGAAAGATGAACGCTTAAAGCAAGAATCATCTCAAGAGAGTGCTCGCCAAAAAACGATTGAAAAAGAGCTGGAATGGGTTCGTAAAAACCCGAAAGGCCGCCAAGCAAAATCCAAAGCACGTATGGCACGCTTTGAAGAACTTAATAATACTGAACATCAAAAACGTAATGAAACCAACGAACTCTTCATCCCGCCGGGCGAACGTTTAGGTGACAAAGTATTGGAAGTTCGTAACTTAACCAAATCGTTTGGTGATCGTGTACTGATTGATAATTTGTCATTTAGCATGCCGAAAGGAGCGATTGTCGGCATCATCGGTGCTAACGGTGCGGGTAAATCAACGCTGTTTAAAATGCTAAGTGGCGTAGAGCAACCAGATTCTGGTGAAATTGAATTGGGCGCAACCGTGAAATTAGCCTCGGTTGATCAGTTCCGTGACAGCATGAACGACAAAAATACCGTCTTCCAAGAGATCTCTGAAGGGGCGGATATTATCAAGATCAACAATTTTGAAATTCCTGCGCGTGCTTACTGCTCTCGCTTTAACTTCAAAGGCGTCGATCAACAAAAAGTGCTCGGTCAGCTATCGGGCGGTGAGCGCAACCGTGTTCACTTAGCCAAATTGCTTAAAGCTGGCGGCAACGTCCTATTACTCGACGAACCAACCAACGATCTGGATGTTGAAACACTACGCGCATTGGAAGAGGCGCTGCTGGAATTCCCTGGTTGCGCCATGGTTATCTCACACGACCGTTGGTTCCTAGACCGTATTGCGACCCACATTCTGGACTACCGTGATGAAGGTGAAGTGAAATTCTATGAAGGCAACTACAGCGAATACACTGAGTGGTTAAAACAGACATTGGGCGCTCAAGCGGCTGAACCACACCGCATTAAATACAAGCGTATGACCAAATAACTCTGTATTTGAAGTCTCTGGCCGCAATCTATTGCGGCCTTTTTATTACTTGTACATCACGCATCACACAACAAGATGCAGGATTCGCGACACTGCCTTCAATTAGGTCTAAACTTAATGGGTATAATTTTTCAATGATCGATACAGAGCCGAAGCTGGCACAGGTCAACGCTCAACAAGAGAGAGTACCATGATTGAAAGACGTCGCTTTTCACGCATCATCTATCAGATGCCTGCCACCTTATTGCAAGGTAAACATACCGTCACCACAACGATTCAGGATTTGTCGCTGCATGGGCTATTGCTCTCATGCCCTGACGCGGACAAATTAGTGCTCAATGAAATGGCACAAGTCCATTTCACACTGCCAGACAGCGATGTCACTATTAATCTAGTCGCCAAGTTGATCCACATTCAAAACAACATTATTCGTGTCAGCATCAATCACATTGATATTGAAAGTATTGGCCATTTGAAACGTTTAGTTGAATTGAACATGGGTGATGAAAGTTTGCTCCATCGCGAACTGGAATACTTGTCTGATTTAGGGGATGAACCGGAAGAATGAGCGGCGGCCGTATTCACAACAACCGCACTCGCCGTTCAGACAGCCTTAAACACGATGAATGGCATCGTTCGCTTGTTTTAACAAGTTTTGACTTTCAAGCATAAATTGTTGTGAATAACTGCCAAACCAATCACTCACTTTGCTAAAGTTTTCCACAAAAGCCTGCTTCTCACGCCCGTCAAGTAAGGTTAACGCCTCGCCAAAACAAGCATGAAAACGTTTTATCATCTCAACGTTCTCTTCCGATGAGAAAATGATATCGCCATACAAGTGAGGGTCTTGACCAAAAAGCCGTCCAACCATCGCCAGTTCTAAACGATAAATCGGTGAACTCAGCTGCAGTAATTTTTGGATATTCGGATTTTCTTTAGAAAGATGTAAACCGTATACAAACGAAGTGAAGTGACGCAGTGCTTGGATCAAGGTCATGCCGTGATCGTGTTCTGCGGCATCAATCTGGCACAAACTCGCTCCCCATATCGAAAACTGTTTTAGCAACCACTGATAACTCTCTTCTCCTCGCCCATCGCAATAGACGATCACTTGCTTGGCCATACTAGGGACATCTGGGCCAAACATTGGGTGTAATCCAACCACTGGGCCAGAGTGTGTTTTAAGCATCGCCTGTAGAGGCTTAGACTTAATCGATGTGAGGTCGCACAAAATACAATCGGCAGGCAAATGAGCAAGTTTTTCAATCACACCGACAGTTAAGTGAATAGGAACCGTCACTACAACCAAACCGGCATCATGCAGTATCTCATCGGCTTGATGCCAATCTTTACTGCCTAATACTTTCACCTGATAGCCCGACAGTTTGAACATACGGCCAAATAAGCCACCAAGTTGACCATGACCGCCAATAATCACCACAGAGCGCAGCTCTGGGTTTAAGCACTTAAAGCCAGAATCCTTTTCACTGGCATAAGATTCACGCATAGTACGGCGCAAAATATCTTCAATCAGTTGTGGCGGGACGCCTTTTCTTTCCGCTTCAGCGCGGCGAGAAGCCAGCATCGCCGCTTCTCGATCGGGAGCATAAATAGGTAGACCATATCGGCTCTTGACTTCCCCCACCTTTTCAACCAAAGCTAATCGGCGTGCAAGCAGCTCGACCATTTGTTTATCGACAGCATCAATTTGATCACGTAATTCGTTAAGTTCAACAGCCATGGCACTTCCCTTTATTCACCTTTTTTTAGGCGATTTTCTAAGAACGGAACGAGCTCTTGATGAGCATGTCGTAATAGTGCCTCAGTTGATGACCAATTAATACAGGCATCCGTAATCGATACACCGTATTCCATTTCGTTGCGAGGAAGGTCAGAAGATTGATTACCTTCATTGAGGTGACTTTCAATCATCAAGCCAATAATAGACTGATTTCCTTCACGAATTTGATGAATCACATCTTCAGCGACTAACGGCTGACGACGGTAATCTTTACGTGAATTAGCATGGCTGCAATCCACCATTAACGAGGCATCCAATTTATGTTTTGCCATCTCTTGCTCACACTCGGTGACCGACACTGAATCGTAGTTGGTTTGCTTACCGCCACGTAAAATGACATGCCCATTTGGGTTGCCTTGAGTGGTAAGTAAGGCCACTTGCCCTTCACTATTAATGCCCATAAAGCGGTGGCTGGATGACGCCGCCTGCATCGCATTGATTGCCGTTGCTAAATTGCCATCGGTGCCGTTTTTAAACCCAATCGGCATCGACAAACCACTTGCCATTTCTCGGTGTGTTTGGGATTCCGTAGTGCGTGCACCAATCGCAGCCCAACTGAATGTATCGGCTAAATATTGAGGGCTGATCGGATCAAGCGCTTCGGTCGCCAGAGGGATCTCCATCTCCGCTAGCTCAACTAACAATTGACGACCAACGTGTAAACCATGTTCGATATCAAAACTGCCATCAAGATGAGGATCGTTAATCAGACCTTTCCAGCCAACCGTTGTACGCGGCTTTTCAAAGTAAACACGCATGACAATGTACAGTTGATCCCTCAACTGCTCTGAGAGTGATTTCAAGCGCTTTGCGTACTCTTTTGCCGCATCAATATCATGAATAGAGCAAGGACCGCACACCACCAGTAAACGGTGATCTTTTTTATGGATAATATTGGCAATTGTCTGACGAGAGTGTTGAATGAACTGGCGAGCTTGATGACTGAGCGGCAGCTTAGCTTTTAATTGTTCCGGAGTGATCAGCACTTGCTCATCACTAATATTAATATTACTTAGTTCACTTTTTTGCATCTCATCACCTGTAATTATTTGTTTACAAAAAATCTTATTGCATACCTAAACACCAATAAAAGACAAATTAACAGGCTTTAAAAACATTTCAAGTGTAAATTTAAAAAAACATTATGTGTAAAAATAAAATTACATGTGTATTTATCTTCTATTAAAGCAAAAAATATAAGCTGACGCGTATTTTATTCTCTCTATCTCACCTAAAATAGTGAGGATGAATCGTAAATCATACCCAAAGAGATTGGTGTTACAGTCTGGCCATCCATACATAAATCCTAATGTATATAGAAAACTCTACGCTTAGGAAAATGAACAAAGCCAATACCACTGTAGCTTCAAGTGAAAAGGGGATCACCAAACCAACGGGTTTTTGACATGGATTTAATTCTTTCCTTACTGCAACAGATGTGTGTTTACCTCGTTCTCGCTTATATGTTGAGCAAAACACCCATTTTCTTGCCGCTGCTTAACATTTCCAGTCGAATTAGCCACAAAATCAGTACCTATGTTTTGTTTTCCCTCTTTTGCATCATGGGCACCTATTTTGGTTTGCAGATCAACGATGCGATTGCCAATACGCGGGCGATAGGTGCCGTCATGGGTGGGTTATTTGGTGGCCCCATTGTGGGGTTTGCGGTTGGATTTACTGGCGGTATGCATCGCTACACTTTAGGCGGTTTTACCGATGTGGCATGCGCCATTTCAACCACTGCAGAAGGGTTGATTGGTGGATTGCTCCACACCTATTTACTGAGAAAGGGCAAAGGGCGACTCCTGTTTAGCCCCAGCATTGTCTTTGCCGTAACACTGTTTGCTGAGATAGTGCAAATGTTGGTAATTTTGTTAGTCGCTAAACCGTTTGTTGATGCATACGCCTTAGTCTCGACCATCGCCGCGCCCATGATCATCGCTAACTCAGTCGGCGCGGCGCTATTCATGAGCATTTTACAAGACAGAAAAACCATTTTTGAAGAGTATTCCGCCACCTTTTCTCGTCGCGCACTGAATATTGCTGAGCGTTCAGTTGGCATTTTGGCCAACGGTTTTAATCCACACAATGCAGGTAAAGTCGCTCGAATTGTTTACGAAATGACCAATGTTGGCGCAGTATCCATCACCGATAGAGAAAAAATACTCGCGTTTATCGGTATCGGTGATGACCACCACAAACCCAATACGCCCATCTCATCACAAAGTACACTCGATGCGATCACCAAAAACCGCATTATTTACCTCGACGGAAAAGATTCCCCTTATCAATGCTCACTCTCCAAAAGCTGCAAACTCGGTTCAGCGTTAATTATTCCACTTCGAGCAGGTGATCGCGTAATTGGAACCATAAAGCTGTACGAGCCGAAGCGTAAGCTTTTTTCAACAATTAACATGTCAATGGCGGAAGGGATTGCACAATTACTGTCGAGCCAAATTCTGTACGGCGAATACCAACAAAAGCAGATGCTGCTTTCTCGCGCCGAGATCAAACTGCTGCATGCTCAAGTCAACCCCCACTTTCTGTTTAATGCGCTCAATACCATTAGTGCCATCACCCGCCGTGATCCCGACAAAGCGCGAGAACTTATCCAGCATCTTTCGCACTTCTTTCGTAGTAACCTCAAACAAAATATTGAGACAGTGACTCTTAAAGAAGAATTAGCACATGTCAAAGCCTACTTAACCATAGAACAAGCGCGTTTTGCCGATCGCCTTGAAGTGGATATTGCCATCGATGATGCATTACTGCTTGAGCGCAATGTACCCAGTTTTACTCTACAGCCACTGGTAGAAAATGCGATAAAGCACGGCACCTCTAACTTGTTAGAAGGCGGACGGGTACGAATCTACAGCCAAGCGCAAACGGAAGGATACAAAATTGTAGTGGAAGATAATGCGGGCAGTTACCAAGCTCCGAATGAAGATTACGATGGTTTAGGCATGCAAATTGTCAATAAACGCTTAACTAATAAATTTGGCGAACAAGCCGCACTAAAAACGGAAGTATTGGCTAATCAATACACACGAATGAGCTTTCTCATTCCTCATCAAGGATTTAACTAAGGGAATAACATGCTATCGGCACTGGTTATTGATGACGAACTGCTCGCTCGGGAAGAACTGACTGAGCTACTAGAAGAGACGGGCGATGTTGATGTGATTGGTCACGCCAGTAATGCGATCGAAGGGTTAAAAAAAATCAATCAGCTAAAGCCAGACGTGGTGTTTCTCGACATCCAAATGCCACAAGTTACTGGCATTGAGCTGCTAGGGATGCTTGACCCAGATACGATGCCCAATGTGGTGTTTGTCACCGCTTATGATCAGTATGCGCTGCAAGCGTTTGAGGAAAATGCATTTGATTACCTACTCAAGCCGGTTGACCCTGAGCGCTTAAAGAAAACGCTGCAACGTTTAGTTCGCCAAGGGCACAAAAAGCAGGATTTTTCAATTTTATCACCAGCAGGGTTAGATCAAGTTCCCTGCATTGGATTAAATCGAATTGTGATCATTGCCACCAAAGATGTCGAGTTTGCTTTGAGCGACATCAGTGGTGTTCATGTGCAAACCCATTTACAACGAGCCACCAGCCAATTAACGCTCAAAATTTTGGAAGAAAGAACGCCACTGGTTCGTTGTCACCGCCAGTATTTAATCAATACTAGGGCCATTAAAGAGATCAAATTATTGGACAATGGGCTGGCGGAAATCATCACCCTTAGTGATCACAAAGTGCCCGTCAGCCGACGTTATCTAAAAAATTTAAAAGAAGTTCTGGGTTTTCACTAACCGCAACGAATAGAAAATAACGGCGCTGAAGCTTTCACGCACAGCGCCATTTTTTTACTCACCAAGCAATCGTTTCATCGCTTCTGAGGCTTGTTTCCACTGTTCAGTGCTTTGCAGTTGAAGAAGATTAAAAGCACGACGTTTGAGTAGAGACTCAGCCGCTGGCACGTCCAAAATCGGCAAATTATCCAATACTTCAATTTGAGCTGCGCGTTGATTGCACACTAAAATCATGTCACATCCAGCGGCTAGCGATTGATGCGCGCGCTCGGCAGGACCGCCCATGGCAGATGCCCCTTCCATTGTTAAATCATCAGAAAAGACTAATCCTTTGAACCCTAACTGCTGGCGAAGTACTTGCTTCAACCAAAACGCAGAGCCGCTGGCAGGTTGATCATCATAGTGAGGATAAATCACATGCGCAGGCATCATGGCATCGAGCACTCCAGCTTCAATCTGCGCTTTGAATATTGCCATGTCCTCTTCCATCACCGTGCTGCGCTCATCATAGGGCGTCTCAAGATGCGAGTCAGCGATTACCCCGCCGTGACCGGGAAAGTGTTTACCTGTTGTTGCCATGCCAGCCTCTTTCATACCTTGCATATAGGCTGAACTGTGGCGAATGATGCTCTGTACATCATCACCAAAAGCACGATTACCAATCGCTTTACACGCATGACCTTTATCCAATACAGGAGCAAAGCTGAGATCAATATCATGAGCAATCAACTCCGCCGCCATCAGCCAGCCACCTTGGCGAGCTAATGCTTCACCATTATTCTGCTTGGCATACTGCTGCGCGGCAGGGATCAGCGAAAACCCATCACGAAAACGTTGTACTCGCCCACCTTCTTGATCGACACCAATCAAAATCGGACGTTTTGCTGCGTGGCGAATCGCTTTATTAAGCGCAAGCAACTGCGCATTATCGTGATAATTACGCGCAAAAAGAATGACCCCGCCGACAGTGGGATGCTCAAGAATCTCTTTGTCTTCAGCGCTCAATTCACAGCCTGCCACATCTAGCCACAACGGTCCCATGCTCACTCCAAAAATTTACTTAAACAGTTAATTTAACGAGGTTATTCGCTTTGAATTTCTATTACAATGATTTTGTTTTCGAGTTGAAGGAGAAGCGAATGAAGAGCATTGAACGCTACATTGGTGTGATGTCTGGCACCAGCATGGATGGTGTCGATACAGCGCTGGTCGAAATGGATGGCAACCAAATTCGTTTATTGGCTCACGCTGATTTCCCAATGCCAGAAGATCTCAAACAGCGTTTGCTGAATGTCTGTATTGGGCAATCAACCAATGTGCAAGAGATTGGCGAGTTAGACCACTTGCTCGGCCATCTGTTTGCTGATGCAGTCATCGCTTTACTGGCTCAATCAGGCTATCAAGCGTGCGATATTCGCGCGATTGGCTGCCATGGCCAAACGGTTTTTCATCAACCCAACGGTAATACGCCTTTTACGATGCAACTCGGTGATGCCAATATCATCAGCAGCAAAACTGGCATCGACACAGTGGCTGATTTTCGTCGCAAAGATATGGCGCTCGGCGGCCAAGGAGCTCCATTAGTCCCTGCATTTCACGACACCATTTTCAAATCAACCGATTCGAGCGTTGTAGTACTCAATATTGGCGGCATCGCTAATATTTCGGTACTGCGGCCGCAGCAAAAAGTATTAGGCTACGATACGGGCCCGGGCAATATGTTGATGGATGCGTGGTGCTTTGAACAGACAGGCCATAAGTTTGATGATAATGGCATGTGGGCGAGATCGGGAAAGGTACACCAACCACTACTCGAACGTCTCAATCAAGAGCCGTACCTTGCGTTGAATGCACCGAAAAGTACAGGTCGCGAGCTGTTTAATCTCCCTTGGCTTCAGCAGATATTGGCTGAGTTTTCGTTAGCAGCAGAAGATGTGCAACGTACACTCTGTGAATACACAGCACTCACCATCGCCACGCAAGTCGCACACTACCAATGTGGGCCAGCGCCGGAATTGCTGCTGTGTGGGGGCGGTGCCCGTAACCCGCTATTGGTTGAACGTTTGCAGGCCCATTTAGCACACTGGCGCATCATGCCCACCAGCGATAAAGGGGTGGATAGTGACTACATGGAAGCGATGGCTTTTGCTTGGCTTGCTCAACGTCGTCTGCATAATTTACCCAGCAATCTACCAGAAGTAACCGGAGCAAGCGCTCTCGCTTCGTTGGGTGTGGTCTATTTTACTCATTAATAAGTAAGGAATGGTATGACTAATGACGCGCTGCTCTCTGCGCTTTCTCACCTTATTTCCGAAGGTCGCAACCCTGACACAATGGATATTGACCTACTATCAGCACAAGAAATTGTAGAACGGCTCAATCAACAAGATAAACACGTTCCGCTGGCCGTCGAAAAAGTCCTTCCGGAGATCGCCTTAGCCGTGGATCGAATTACCTATGCATTCAAACATGGTGGTCGATTAATCTACATTGGCGCAGGAACCAGTGGTCGATTAGGCGTTCTTGATGCATCAGAGTGCCCTCCAACATTTGGAGTTAGCGATCAGATGGTGATTGGTTTGATTGCCGGTGGGAAAGAGGCCATGTTCAGTGCTAAAGAAGGGGCGGAAGATTGCGCAGAACTCGGCATTCAAGATCTCAAAAGTATTCATTTTACGGATCAAGATGTGGTTGTTGGCATTGCCGCTAGTGGGCGCACACCTTATGTCATCGGTGCCTTGGAGTATGCTAATGATTTGGGCGCGACAACCATTGCCCTATCATGTAACCCGGATTCCCCGATTGCGGAATTGGCGCAAATAGCCATTAGCCCTGTCGTTGGGCCAGAAGCTCTGACCGGTTCAACGCGCTTAAAATCCGGTACAGCGCAGAAGCTGGTACTCAACATGCTCACCACCGCTAGCATGATCCGTCTTGGTAAGAGTTACCAAAATTTAATGGTCGATGTTAAGGCCACTAACCGAAAACTCATCGCCAGAGCGGTGCGAATTGTGATGCAAGCAACCGACTGTGAACGCGCTGAGGCTGAATACTTATTAGCCCAAAGCAACAACAATGTAAAAGTAGCGATATTGATGCACTTGACGGGGTTAAGTTATGCAGAAGCTATGGATAAATTGACTGAGTCTGATGGTTTTCTTCGCCGGGCAATGGAAAGTGAACACGAGAGCCACTAGTGGCTCTGGCTCTGTTTGATCAACGAGACGACTATTTCACCTTCCGTAGGTAAAAACTCCTGAATAGAATGGTGCATCTGGATACGGCCTTTGACGTTCACCATAAACAGTGGCAAAACAAAATGTCCTTTGTTCTGCTGGAGATAATCTTGGTAGGTGAAACTTTCGCTCAGTTTTGTGTGCTTAATTTCTGCACCTTGGTTGATCAAACTGGCTAATTTTTTATAACTCACGTCACCATTAAAAAGTGATAAACCGTGATATTCCTGAGCCACTTTGTGTTTATCGCTACTATTGTCATTGGCATGATCGTTCAAACAAAATACGCGTTTTTCACCGAAATCACTGAGAAAATGCATGCAAGCCATAATATTGAAATGCTTATCAGGGCTAAGTGCAACCACATGACCAATACCAATCAAATCTAAATATTCATCGGCGTGGCTTGATATCGGATTACCATAATAATTGGCTAGCCCCGCCATTCGCGCCTGACTAATGTAGTCCCAGTTAGAATCGGTGAGCACAACGCGACAATCATATTTCGCAAACGCCTTTCCAAGCGCTCGGGCGACGTCATTCGCACCAATAATCAAAAAACCACGCGGAGCAGGTTCTGCCACCTTCAATGCCATTGCAATAGGACGCGCCGTCGCACTTTGTAAAATCACCGTTCCAATAATGACCATAAACGTTAAAGGCACTAATAGTGTCGCTCCCTCTACACCTGCCGCTGTCAGTTTGATAGCAAATAGAGAAGAAATAGAAGCAGCCACAATACCGCGAGGCGCCACCCAAGCCAAAAAAGCTTTCTCTTTGAAAGATAATGAGCTGCGCACGGTTGCAATAAAAATGGACATCGGACGGGAAACTAACTGCATTACCACCAACAACAGCAATGCACTCCACCCTAATGCTTGGAAATCAGCCAGCTCGATGCGTGCAGCCAAAAGGATAAAGAGGCCAGTGATTAGCAAAATAGTCAGGTTTTCTTTGAAATGAAGAATATGCTGAATATTGACGTTTTTAGCATTTGCCAGCCACATCCCCATCACCGTCACCGTCAGTAAGCCAGACTCTGACTCGATGGCGTTAGAAGCGGAAAAGACGCCAAGTACCACAGCCAATACAGCAAAAGGCTGTAAATATTCAGGCAACATGCCTCGCCTCAATATGACAGCGACGGCTTGGCCAGCGGCCGCTCCTATACTTAAACCAACACCAATAATTAAAGAGAAAACGTATAAGCTATGCGCTTCACTGCTAGAGATAATAAACTCATACACCATCACCACAAACAGTGCACCCAACGGGTCGATGAGTATTCCTTCCCAGCGCAATATATTGGAAAGTCGAGCATTTGGCCGCACGGTACGTAGCAGCGGTACTATGACGGTCGGCCCGGTAACTACGGTCAAACTGCCAAACAGCAGCGCAAGTGACCAATCAAAGTCCAATAAATAATACGACGCAACGCTGGTTATTCCCCATGAAACTAGGGCTCCAAGCGACACAATGCTCCACACAGTGTGGTTGACGCCGCGAATATCTTTGAAGTTGAGTGTGAGGCTACCCTCAAACAAAATCACCGCAACCGCAAGAGAAATCAAAGGGAATAATAATTCTCCCAATAGCTGCTGAGGTTCTAACCACCCAGTCAACGGACCAACGACAATGCCCGCAATTAATAAAAATAAAATAGCAGGAAGACGCAACTTCCATGCTAACCACTGGCACGTCAAACCAAGAACGCCAATGGCTGCAATAGCTAAAGCAATAAACTCTTCATGCATATATTTTCTCTAATAGCGATATCTTAAATGGATAACCCATCAATAGGTGGGTTAATTAGAAAACTCATTCCAACCCCGTTGCCATTCCATGCGAAAGCGCTGTGCTTGCTCGGTTCCTTCGCACGCACCTTCATAATATAGTCCTGACAATCCAATTTGATAGGCGAAATTGGGGTTACAATACTCGCTTAGCCCTTTAACGTATCCCGCTTCGTAATCGGCTTGTTGCACCAAACCCAGCTCAGAAAGCTTTTTATAGCTGCGCTGAGTATGACCTGTGACTCCATCTTGATAACCAATTTGTTGCCAATCTCCGTTTTGTGCTAATTCAGCATCAGAGGCCGCACACCCAACCATCAACACAGCAGCGCACAATACACTTAATTTTTTCATTGTTGTCCTTAAGTTCTTATTTTCATTCAATTAGCCTAGCAGATTGCTTGTAAGATGCCACTCATTGCCTCCCAGCAGCAAAGCATTATTGATCCAGATGATGAGACGAGGCCTAAACCACTTATTGTGTGAAATAGCCACTTAACTGGCTATAGTGCCGCTCACTGGAAAAGCAGATGTTCCTCGTCACAGAGCCCTTTATTATCCACAGTGAGCTTAATTCATTCATAAAGGACAATTGCTATGATGTGGTTTCTTACCTGTGTCGCAGCCCTACTGGCCGGATACTTTATCTACGGCGCTTTTGTAGAAAAAGTATTTGGTATTAACGAGAACCGTAAAACACCGGCCCACACCATGAGTGATGGCGTGGACTATGTTCCTATGTCGACCAAAAAAGTCTACTTGGTACAATTGCTTAATATTGCTGGCGTAGGCCCAATTTTCGGCCCAATTATGGGCGCACTCTATGGTCCTGCAGCAATGTTGTGGATTGTCGTCGGCTGTATTTTTGCAGGTGCGGTGCATGACTACTTTTCAGGCATGTTGTCGGTACGCAATGGCGGCGCTTCAGTGCCCACCATAACCGGCCGTTACCTAGGCAATGGCGCCAAACATTTTATGAACATTTTTGCCATTGTACTGCTACTGCTTGTAGGGGTTGTTTTCGTTTCAGCGCCTGCAGGGATGATCACCAATCTGATTAACGAGCAAACGAGTCTAACGGTGAGCATGACCTCAATGGTGGTGATTATTTTCGCTTACTACATTCTCGCCACCATCGTTCCTGTCGATAAAATCATCGGCCGTTTCTACCCACTGTTCGGCGCATTGTTGATCTTTATGTCGGTTGGCTTAATGACCGCGATTGCACTTTCCAGTGAACACACTGTGATGGGCGGTTTTGAAATGAGCGACATGTTCAGCAACATGAACCCGAACGACCTACCACTTTGGCCAGCGCTCTTTATCACGATTGCTTGCGGTGCTATCTCTGGTTTCCATGCAACTCAATCGCCATTGATGGCTCGCTGTATGGAAAATGAAAAAAATGGCCGCTTCGTGTTTTACGGTGCCATGATTGGTGAAGGCATTATCGCACTTATCTGGTGTGCGATTGCACTCTCTTTCTTTGGCTCATTGGAAGGTTTATCAGAAGCAGTGAAAAACGGCGGCCCGGGTAACGTTGTGTACAGCGCATCCTTTGGCTTATTGGGCGTATTTGGCGGCATCACCGCCTTCTTGGGTGTGGTTATCCTACCCATCACCTCAGGCGACACTGCATTTCGCTCTAGTCGTTTGATCTTAGCTGAATATTTCAATATGGAACAAAAAACGCTGCGTAATCGCTTGTTCATGGCACTGCCGCTGTTTGTTTTGGGTGCCATTCTCACTCAAGTGGATTTCGGTATTATTTGGCGCTACTTCGGTTTTGCCAACCAAACCACAGCAGTAATGATGCTTTGGACCGCTTCCGCCTATTTACTACGCCATAACAAACTGCATTGGATTGCGACTATCCCCGCGATGTTTATGACCACGGTTTGTGCCACCTTCATTCTTAATAACAGTGCATTAGGCTTTGGCTTACCGATGCAAGCATCAACCATTGCCGGTATTTTGTTCTCACTGTCCGTAACCATATATGTAATTAGAATCTCCAAAGGTAAAGGCGACATCGAACTTACCGATGAAGAAAAACCGAAAGCAGTCACAGAAACTGCATAGTGTGAATGGCGCTTCGCTTGCGTTATAGAAAAGGGCTTCCATTTGGAAGCCCTTCTTCTTTTATTGGTACGTCTAATTCAAATACTTTTTATTGACTAGTCGATTTGCTTGATTTGCAGCTCTTTGGGCACTTCAAAAAACATGTTCTCTTCTCGTCCAAGCACTTCTTCAACCGATTGAGCACCAAGCTCTTTAATTCGATCTAGGATCTGATTCACTAATGCTTCGGGTGCCGATGCGCCGGCCGTGACGCCAACGGTTTTCTTACCATCAAACCACGTTGGATCAATATCTTCAGGGCAATCAATCAAGTAACCCGGCGTTCCGATCTTTTCCGCCAATTCTTTTAAACGCGTAGAGTTTGATGAGTTTTTCGAGCCCACCACCACCACCAAATCAACATCTAATGCAAGTTGACGCACCGCATCTTGGCGGTTTTGTGTCGCGTAACAGATATCATCTTTACGTGGTCCCTGAATATCCGGAAACACTTCACGCAATTTATCAATCACATCGGCTGTTTCATCCACCGACAAGGTGGTTTGGCTAACATAATGTAAATTAGTCGGATCTTTAACGATAGCTTTTAGCGATTCAACATCTTCCGGTTTTTCAACCAAGTACATGCCGCCTTTTTTACTGGCGTATTGACCCATGGTTCCTTCCACTTCAGGATGACCTGCATGGCCAATCAACACTACTTCCATACTGCGGCGACTGGCTCGAGCCACTTCCATATGCACTTTAGTCACCAAAGGGCAAGTGGCATCAAACACGGTTAATGCACGCGCTTTCGCTTCAAGTCTCACCGCTTGCGAAACGCCATGAGCAGAAAAGATAACAATATTGTCATCAGGTACTTCGTGTAAGTCCTCAACAAAAATGGCCCCGCGCTGCTTCAGCCCTTCCACCACAAAGCGGTTATGCACCACTTCATGTCGTACATAAATCGGAGGCTGATACAGCTCAAGTGCGCGTTCAACAATGCTGATCGCACGATCAACACCGGCGCAAAAACCACGAGGGTTGGCTAACAATATTTTCATTTCATTGCTCATTGAATAGGGTTATCGCAAGTTGCCAATTATTCTACAGACAAAATTTCAACATCAAAAATGACATCTTGTCCTGCAAGTGGGTGGTTAAAATCAACCGTTACCGAATCGCCCGCAATAGCGGTGATAATACCAGGAATTTCTAAGCCATCGCGGCCACTAAACGCCATAATCGTGCCAACTTCCACCTCAGTATTACTGGCAAATTTGGCGCGATCCATATGGTGGATGTTATCTGGGTTAGACAAACCAAACGCGTCTTCGGCTTTTAACTCAATGGTTTTGGATTCTCCGGCACTCAGACCGATTAAGCACAACTCAAAATTGTCGCTTAGACTGCCATCACCAATAACCAATTTCGCTGGTTTGCCCATATTATGAGTGCTATCCGCAATAGAGCCATCTTTTAATTTAATGGTAAAGTGTAGGGTTACCGCACTGTTTGCTTTTATTGTCGTCACGTGATTTCTCTTTATTTATTTTAGTGTGGAGACAAGGCATCCATAACGAAATAAAAATGCCCGTTTTTAGTACGCCTATCGCCACCGTATTTTTAGAGATGAAGAGTAAACAAAAAGCGCCACCTGAATCAACAGACAGCGCTTAGGGTTATTCAACTATTTTAGCCATTATGAGTGCGCATCGTCTTTTTTACGAAAGCCATCAAGGATAATCATTGCTGCACCAAGGCAAATGGCACTGTCAGCCAAGTTAAACGCTGGCCAGTGATAATTACCCCAGTAGAAATCAAGATAATCAACCACAAAACCGTGCACGATACGATCAAACACGTTGCCGATTGCGCCACCAATAATCATGGCATAAGCGATATTATGCCACTTCTCTTGCGCAGGCAGCTTACTCATCCAGTAAGTGAGGAGCCCCGTCACCGCAAAGGCAATAGCGGTAAACAACCAACGTTGCCAACCCGCTTGATCGCCTAAAAAGCTAAATGCCGCACCATAGTTATGTACATAAAGTAGGTTAAAAAAAGGCATTACTTCGATGCGATTTGCCCAACCATACCCCATGTTATCCATGACCATCAGCTTTATACCGACATCAAGGGTAAAGACCAGCAGCGCTAGCCATAGCCAGCGAACTCCTGATTGTTTCCAAGTAAGCGTCTGCTCTGCCATATTGAATCCCAATATTATTAAGCGAACTTACGAACTTCGCCTTCACCATCCACGTTCGACACACAACGGCCACAAATAGTTTCATGACCGGTGATAGTGCCTACGTCAGGAGTATGATGCCAACAACGATCGCACTTCTCTGCTTCGGTTGCGCTCACCAACACAAACAAACCTGCAGTTTCCGTTGCTTGTGCCGCATCGCTTTTCTCAGCCAGAGGCTTCACTATCGCTTTTGATGTCAGCAGTACAAAACGCAGTTCATCTTCAAGCTTGTTTAACTGAGCCACTAAAGCATCATCAGCAAACAGCACCACTTCAGCTTGTAATGAGCCACCAATGATTTTTTCACTACGAGCAGTTTCAAGCAACTTGTTCACCGAGCTACGAACTTTTTGCATCTCTGCCCAAAATTCATTGTTCAACTCTTCGCCTTCAGTTAACCCAAACAGACCTTCAAACCACTCACCCGTGAAGACAAATTTTTCACGCGGCTCGCCATTAGCTTGCATCGCTGGCATTTCGTTCCAAATTTCATCAGCCGTAAATGACATGATCGGTGCCATCCAACGAACCAAAGCCTCAACGATGTAATACAGCGCCGTTTGACAGCTACGCTGTGCATGTGCACCTTGTTTAGCGGTGTATTGGCGATCTTTAATCACATCAAGGTAGAACGAACCCATTTCAATTGAGCAGAAGTGCATCAAGCGTTGGATCACGCCATGCGTATTATACTCTTCATATGCTTTGACAATTTCTTGTTGCGCCGCAAAGGCACGGCCTACGGCCCAGCGATCCAGCGACACCATCTCATCAGCTGCAACCATATCCGTTGCTGGGTTAAACCCATTGAGGTTGGCTAAGAAGAAACGTGCTGTATTACGGATACGGCGATAAGCATCCGCCGAACGTTTTAGAATTTCGTCAGAAACCGCCACTTCACCAGTGTAATCAGTCGATGCAACCCATAGACGCAGGATGTCTGCACCCAGTTTATTGGTGACATCTTTTGGCGCAACCACGTTGCCGATTGATTTTGACATCTTGCGGCCATGACCATCGACCACAAAGCCATGCGTCAATACTTGTTTGTAAGGCGCAGCACCTTTCATTGCTACCGATGAAATCAATGAAGATTGGAACCAACCACGATGCTGATCTGAACCTTCAAGGTACAGATCTGCACCGTGGCCATTGAACTCTTCACGCTTATCAACAACGGCGTAGTGAGTTACACCAGAGTCGAACCACACATCCAGTGTATCGAGTACTTTTTCGTAATGCTTGGCATCTTCCTCGCCCAAGATCTCAGCAGTGTCGACATCCCACCACGCTTGAATCCCTTTTTGTTCTACCAATTGCGCCACTGTTTCAATCAGCGCAGGGCTATTAGGATGAAGTTCTGCCGTCTCTTTGTGCACAAATAACGCAATCGGTACACCCCAAGTACGCTGACGAGAAATACACCATTCAGGACGACCTTCAATCATTGCTTCGATGCGGCTTTGACCCCATTCCGGCATCCATTGTACGCCTTTGATCGATTCTAGAGCTTGGGCGCGTAGACCGGCTTGCTCCATAGAGACAAACCATTGTGGTGTTGCACGGAAAATGATTGGAGTTTTATGACGCCAGCAGTGAGGATAGCTATGCTCGTAGGCATGGTGGTGCAACAAAGCACCTTTTTCTTTCAGTACTTCAAGTACAGAGTCATTCGCTTTAAACACATGTTGACCAGCAAATAGCTCGGTGTCTGCTAGATATACGCCGTTTGAACCGACAGGATTGGCTACTTCAAGGCCGTATTGCTGACCGACCACGAAGTCTTCTTGACCATGACCAGGTGCAGTATGAACGACACCAGTACCCGATTCAGTAGTTACGTGCTCACCCAAAATCGCAGGCACAGTAAATGCGTAAAATGGATGATTAAAAGGCATTAGTTCTAGGTCTGCACCTCGGCAAAAACCAAGGTTGTGGTAATGACTGATGCCAGCACGATCCATGACACTTTTTGCAAGTTCTGACGCAACGATAATGCGTTCAGCAGGGCGTTCACCGTCTGCTTCAATTTGCAACAAAACATATTCAAGATCATCACGTAAGCAGACTGCGCGGTTAGCTGGCAAGGTCCAAGGTGTGGTTGTCCAAATGACAATCGACACTTCACCGTGGCCGGCGTGATCAGCCGCGAGCGTGAACTTTTCAAGCAGCGCCGCTTCATCGGCTGCTTTGAATCGTACGTCAATCGAAGGTGACACTTTATCTTTGTATTCAACTTCCGCTTCAGCCAGTGCTGAACCACAATCAGTACACCAGTGAACAGGTTTGAAACCTTTCAGCAGGTGGCCTTTATCGGCAATTTTACCCAATGCGCGAATAATGTTCGCCTCGGTGGCGAAATCCATGGTGCGATAAGGTTTATCCCACTCACCCATGATGCCCAAACGCTTAAAGCTCTCTTTCTGGCCTTCCACTTGACCTGCTGCATATTCACGGCATTTTTCACGAAACTCAGCCGCGGTCACTTTCTGGCCCGGTTTGCCGACTTTTTTCTCTACCATCAATTCGATAGGTAGGCCGTGACAGTCCCAACCTGGGATGTAAGGCGCGTCAAAACCAGATAAGGTTTTCGATTTGATAATAATGTCTTTAAGAATCTTATTCAGTGCGTGACCAATATGAATATCACCGTTGGCATAAGGAGGGCCATCGTGCAATACGAAAGATTTTTTGCCTTTTTTGGCTTTACGGATTTCGCCGTAAAGATCTTCTTGATACCAACGCTTTAACATTTCTGGCTCACGTTTAGCCAGATCGCCACGCATTGGAAACCCTGTTTCAGGTAGGTTCAGGGTATCTTTATAATCACTCATCGATTCTTAATTCCGTTATATTGGGCGACGTTAGACATGATATTAATCGGTGGAATAATCCGACTAATTCTTTAGCTGATGCAACCACACCCTTGCCGCATCAGCATCCAATTCAATTTGTTGCTTTAACGCTCCAAAAGATTCAAATTTCTTTTCATCTCGAAGCTTATGTAAAAGTGCCACTTCTAGCTGTTTGCCATATAAATTGGCATGAAAGTCAAACAAGTGTACTTCAAGTTGTTGGCGAACCCCGTTGACTGTTGGCCTATTACCAATATTGGCAATTCCTCCGATGGGCGAGTTATCAAGGCCATAGACATTGACGACGTAAACACCAGAGACCGGTGAAACACAGCGCTTAAGCGGAATGTTCGCTGTAGGAAAACCAATGGTTCGCCCTAACTTTTGACCATGCGACACTCGACCACTGATACCGTAATCACGACCGAGCATCTGCTTAGCTAACACTAAGTCATCGCTTGCTAAAGCGTTACGAATAGCAGTACTACTCACTCTTTGTTGTTGCAAGCAAAAACTGTGGGTACTTACCACCTCAAAACCAAACTGTTGTCCAGCTTGCTGCAGCATACTGAAATTACCTTGGCGATTTTTACCAAAACAAAAATCATCACCAATCACCAGAAACTTAACACCCAACTGAGCGACCAACAAGTCACGAATAAAAGCTTCTGCCGTTAAATTAGCAAAGTGCTGGTTAAAATTCACACATAACAATCTGTCAACCGACTGCTTGTTCAATTGCACAAATTTATCACGTAATCGAGTTAATCGAGCTGGTGCATTGTGCTTGGCAAATAATTCTAATGGCTGCGGTTCAAACGTCATGACCACCGAAGGTAAACCCAATAATTGCGCTTTCTTGGATACTTGCTTCAAAACTTGCTGATGTCCTAAATGAACACCATCAAAGTTTCCGATGGTTAATACACAGCCATGATGCTGTGGCTTGATATTGTGAATGCCGCGAATCAATTCCATTAGAAAATGCTTAAAACCTATAGTTCTCAATTAGCAAGGTGCGAAACCGACGGATTATATACTAATCACCATTAATCTGTCGCCGCTTTTAAGTCTTTTAAACGCACGCCAAGCACGGCTAGGCAAAGCAAATAACTGACCGCACCGATACTGATCAGCATCACCAATGATGTAGCCCTCTGTGTCAGGCTCCACTCTAGCCACGTTGACATTTCTTCCAATTGCCAAACAATGACCACAACCATCGCACTGCTGGCCACCATTAAGCGAATAATAAAACCAATAGTTTTACGGGTGATCTGATACACCCCTTGCACATGTAACCCTCGGTAAAGCAGAGCCATGTTGATAAAAGCAGATAATGACGTAGCTAACGCCAAACCAACATAACTTAAATGCCACGCTAAAAGTGCATTGAAGACCATATTAGAGATCATGGCGATAATGCCATAACGAACTGGCGTTTTGGTGTCTTGCCGAGAGTAGTACCCTGGTGCAAGCACTTTGATCAGCATAAAACTGATCAAGCCCAAACCAAATGCATAGAGTGACAACGCCGTTTGATTGACATCATTCGGGGTAAACTCACCTCGCATAAATAGCACCATAAGCATCGGTTTTGCCAACACAATCAGGCCTAACATCGCAGGAAAACCGAGCAGACAAACCATACGAATACCCCAATCCATGGTTTGCGAAAATCCTTCGCTGTGGGCATCAACATGTTTACGGGATAATGCAGGCAAAATAACGGTAGCGATCGCAATACCAAATAAGCCTAACGGAAATTCTAGCAAACGATCTGAATAGTAAAGCCAGCTGATGGAGCCCGTTTGTAAGAAGCTGGCAATGAAGGTGTCCAGCAATAAGTTAATTTGACTGACCGATACTCCAAAAAGAGCGGGCAACATCAAAGTGCGAATTTTCACAACCCCCGGTTCATTCCAACCCCATTGAGGCCAAACCAATAAACCTGCTTTGAGCAAAAATGGAATTTGAAATAGAAACTGGACCAATCCCCCAAGAAGGACGCCAATCGCCAAGCCAATTTCCGGTTGCTGTAAGTGCGGCGACAAAAACCAAGCGCAACCGATGATCATTACATTCAAAAATACAGGGGTGAAAGAAGAGACGGCAAATTTGCCCAGGGTATTGAGAATCGCTCCTGATAAAGCAACAAAAGTGATAAACCATAAGTAAGGAAAAGTGATTTTTAATAATAAACTCGCAAGCTCAAACTTATGCGCATCAGGACCATCATTAAGCCAATCTAAAAACCAACCAGCCCCAAACAGTGCCGTGACCGCACCAGAGCATAAGATCCCCACAACAGTCACCAAAGTGACAATCACCCCCAATGTGCCAGATGCTTTAGCGATCAGCTCGCGTGTTTTATTGATATCTCCGGATGAATGGTATTCGGTCAGTACTGGAACAAACGCTTGAGAAAAAGCCCCTTCGGCAAATAGCCGACGTAAAAAGTTAGGAATTTTATTAGCAAAGAAAAAAACATCGGCACTCGCACCTGCCCCCATCAAATTCGCAACAACTACGTCACGAACTAGGCCCAACACACGAGAAATCAACGTCATAGCACTGACAATCAAGCCAGATTTGAGTAGGCGTTTGCTCACTATTACCTCGAAAAACAAGCCAAAACGTCATTATCCACAGCAACACATAAGGAATGTCAGTGCGAGATCAGATAAGTATTAGCATTGGAAAAAAAATACTGTTAGAATCCCCGCATCTTAACCGCGATGACCTTCCTATACCAAAATTTGTTTGGCCTAGAACGGTTTTTGCACAAATCATTTGACAATTGAGAGCAAATAAGGGATATTCCCCGCCCTTAAATTGTCACCGAACTAAGTTTTTGGGAGTTAGACCCTTGGCAAATAGTAAATCTGCTAAGAAGCGCGCTATCCAAGCTGAGAAACGTCGTCAGCATAATGCTAGCCGTCGTTCTATGATGCGCACTTACATGAAGAAAACCATCGCAGCTATCGCAGCTGGCGATAAAGAAGCTGCAACTGCTGCATTTGCTGCAGTTACACCAATCCTTGACCGTATGTCGACTAAAGGTCTTGTTCACAAGAACAAAGCTGCTCGCCATAAGTCTCGTTTCGCTGCAGCAATCAAAGCTCTATAATTTAGACTTGGTTCCACGCGAAAATAAAAACCGGCTAAGGCCGGTTTTTTTATATCCGCAGTGTCAAGTAAAGTATTTACTCTAATTTTAATATAAAAAATCCGAACTATGTTACTGAAACATAATTTCGGATTGTGTATTTTTCAAAACACTAGCGGCAGTATAAACCGTGTAACAACTCAATCATCGCCTTGATCTCATGGCTGCTGAGTGTGTAGTAAACCGTCTGAGCTTCTTTTCTTGTATCCACTAACCCATCTCTTCTTAACCAAGCAAGATGCTGCGAAAGTGCCGATTGACTCAATTCTAATTTCCCACATAGCTCACCAACCGACAGTTCTTGATTGTGTAATAAACACAATATTTGTAGGCGTCTTTCGTTAGCCATAGCCTTTAACAACACCACTGCTTTAGCGGAATTTTTTTCCATTTCTTGTAGGTTCATGAATAAGCTCCCTTGGAACAACTTCTTACATCAAACGCATCACAAGTTTGCATCTTCCTTAACCCAACAGGTTATGAGTTTATAAGTAAGGTTAGTACCTTTTTCTACGTAGTTTAATTGTTATACCGTTTATGACGGCAACCATTCAATAGAGCGTCAATAACGGCATCAGAAGGCGTATAACCAGTTTAGATTAGTATTACTTGGCAAGCGATAATTAATAATATTGCTAGATAATGAGATAATAATCTATTTATCGTTAGTAGTGAAAGCATCATACAAACAAATTATTAAAATCTGCATCGCAAACATTTTTCACTGCCGGATGTTGGATCATCCTCTCAGCAAAAATGACGTAGTACTCTTCTTTTAAATCATCAATCTGACCGATGAGTTGCAAAGGAAGATCATCACCAACTTCAGTCACATAGATTGAGGGCGCTAAAAAAATTGCATCATGATGATAACGCGCAAAAGCTTTCATCAATGCCGCATCATCAAACTCCCCCAGAATATTCGGCTTCAGGCCTTGACGGTCAAACCATTGCAATAGATTACGCCCCATCGCGGTTCGGCTTCCCGGTATCAACAACTTTCTCTGCTCTAAAATGGCGGGAAAAGAGACATTTTCAACCTTGCCTGAACAAAAAAAACTCATGTGACTCTCACCCAGTTTTTTGCTGAACAGGCCCGGGCTTTGGCTGGAATCGACGGGATAATCAGAGAGAATCATATCCAATTTGTGTTGTGAAAGTTGCTCTAACAACATTTCATGGGTCGATTCAAAACAACGCAAGTGGATACTGCTATCGGCCGGGACTGTCGTCATCAGTATTTTACTGACAAGCCGTTTAGAGAGGGCATCCGCCACTCCTACATCAAACAGCAGATTAGAGCGCTGACTATAATTGACAATATCGAGCATCTCATAACTTAAGCCGAACATCCGGTCAGCATATTTAAAAACCAGTTGCCCAAGTTCTGTCGGTTCAATGCTACGACCATTACGCTTAGTAAGCTTACCATCCATGCGCTCTTCAAAAGCCTTAATTTGCCCAGTGACGGTTTGCGGAGTCAAGAAGAGTGCTTCTGCAGCTTTAGTGACCGATCCCTGCTTGCATACCATCCAGAAGTAGTAAAGATGATTGTAGTTGAGGTGAAACATGATAAGGACACTCAATTTTATCTGGTCGTTGTTTATAACAAACCCAAGCCAAATGAGCAATTAACTCGGAAAAACCGAACTTAAGAACGTTAGCTAATCTTAATACCGAACAGTTAGAGTTCAAAAATGACAACTTCGTCATAAAATATCTAAAACTAGCGTCCCTCGCCCTCCTCCTCTACGCTGTTAAAATCGCATAACATCATGAAAATTCAATAAATAAAGAATTAAAAGTCACCGTGAAACTTGTTTTTATCAGAGTTATCAATGAGAAACCCACTGTCATATAAATGAAATAATTATTCTCTACTATCTCGCTCAGATTCAACAACAGACCGAACAACACTCAAAAGGTCAATGGAGAAAAGAAAATGAACCAAGCGACAACTACTGCTGCACCCATTGCGAGTACCACTCGTTGGCTGCGTTGGGCGAACTTGGCATTCATGCTCTACCTACTGCTACTTGCAGTGGCGATGGTAGGTAGTGGATTTAAATGGGCGACAGGTGATCAAGCTAAGGTACTGTTTGAGTTTGCCTCACACCCAATAGCGGGGTTGATGATAGGGTTAGTCGCCACAGCATTGATTCAATCTTCAAGCACCGTAACCTCTATCATTGTCGGTCTTGTGGCTGGCGGATTACCTGTTGAAATGGCGATCCCAATGGTCATGGGTGCCAATATTGGCACCACAGTAACCAACACGCTTGTTAGCCTTGGACACGTTCGTTGCCAAATCGAATTTAAACGCGCTTTTGCAAGTGCAACAATTCACGACTTCTTTAATCTTTTGGCGGTACTGATTTTCCTACCGTTAGAGATGATGTTTGGTATTTTAGAGAAAATTTCTCATTGGCTTGTGTCACCTTTGCTCTCTACTGGTGATATGAGCATGAAAGGACTCGATTTTATCAAACCTATCACGAGCCCAATTATCACGGCACTAAAAGGCCAGCTGATCACTTTTGGTGAAGTTATAGGTGGCGTGATGTTGATTGTTCTTGGTATTGCGACCATTTTTGTGGCTATCACTGTCATGGGTAAGCTCATGAAGAGTTTGATGGTGGGTCGTGCGAAAGAGATACTCAAAGATGCCATTGGACGCGGACCGCTGCACGGTATCCTTTCAGGTTCAATCGTCACTGTATTGGTTCAATCTTCTTCAACTACCACCAGTTTAATGGTTCCGCTGGTCGGCACTGGTGTATTGAAAGTACGCGATGTTTACCCATTCACTTTAGGGGCTAATATTGGCACTTGCATTACCGCCCTACTCGCGGCAACGGCCGTTTCTGGTGAGTTTGCGGTATTTGCCTTGCAAATTGCCTTAGTCCACTTAACCTTTAATGTATTAGCCACTGTGTTGATCTATGGTGTTCCGTTTTTACGTGAACTGCCAATTAAAGGCGCAGAAATGATCGCCGAAATGGCGACTAAGAATAAGTCGGTTGTCGCCGTCTATTTGCTATCGGTCTTTATTATCCTACCTGGTGGCATATTGGCACTAACGGCTTAAGTAACGAACAAACCACACGACAGATCAAAAAAAATCCCCGAGCAACGCTTCGGGGATTTTTTACAACTAGAAAACAGTACTTTTTAATAATGCGAGAGAGCAACTAAACCGAAAATGGGTACTGGATGGCATCATGGCATTGGTAGCCTTCAATCCAGAAATCATCCAAGGTAACCCAAGTTTCAAGATCTTCTAGCGTTTTAATTTTCGGGTTGATATGAAACTTCGCCATAGGGAGCGGTTCACGCTTAAGTTGTACATCTTTCATCAACGCCAGTTGGTCTTCATAGATATGCGCATTGACGATCTTATGGTAGGCCACGCCGGCTTTTTTGCCGGTAATTTGCGCCATAATTGCGAGGAACACGTAGACCTGAACCATATTAAAATTCAAGCCAAGCGGGACATCACACGAGCGTTGCGTACTATTGAGATACAAAGTATCACCCAACAACGAAAAGTGATGACTGTACATGCAGGGGCGCAAGCAGCCCATATGAAACTCACCTGGGTTATAAAAGTTTAGGATTTCGCCTCTATCATCAACGCCACGTGAAAGATCATCAACAATCTTACGCAGTTGATCAATCTGCCCACCATCCGCCTTGGCCCACGCACGTCCTTGAACGCCGTACACGCGGCCCATATCATCTTCACCTTTGCGGTATGGATTGTTAAGCCAAGCTGCATTTAAATTCGCATTCGCATCCCACGTTTTGGTTCCTAAAGCGCGAAAGTCGGCTGCATTATCGTAGCCACGAATATAACCAAGTAGCTCAGCAACTGCGGCTTTCCAGAAGCTTTTACGCGTTGTCACTAACGGGAATTGATTCTGACCTACATCATAGGTGAGATCAGCGTTAACCACCGTTAGGCAGCGTTTGGCGGTACGTTCATTTTCGATCCAAACGCCCTCATCAACAATTCGCTGACAAAGTTCAAGATACTGTTTCACAAACTATCCTTAACACTATTGAGTCACTTTATGGTTAACCTTGTACGCCCATACCATCATCAGTGCACCGACAATGATCATCGGTAGCGACAGGATTTGCCCCATGGAGATAAATCCAGCGAACAATCCTAATTGTGCATCAGGTTCACGAACATATTCAACAAGGAAACGGAATGTCCCGTAGCCTATCAAAAATAGCCCTGAGACTGAACCAATTGGCCGATTTTTGCGGATAAACAGGTTCAATATAATAAACAGCACAATCCCTTCTAAGAAAAACTCATAAAGCTGTGATGGATGGCGAGGCAAAGGCCCGCCGTTTGGAAAAATGATCGCCCATGGAACATCGGTTACTCGCCCCCACAATTCACTGTTCATGAAGTTGCCTAATCGTCCCATGCCTAAACCAAATGGAACCAAAGGAGCCACAAAATCGGCGACACCAAAAAACGTTCGGTTATTTTTCCGTGCATACCAAAACATTGCGCTGATCACGCCAAGTAGACCACCATGGAAAGACATCCCGCCTGTCCACACTTTAAAGAGATAGAGCGGGTCTTGGAGAAACAGATCAAAATTGTAAAACAACACATAACCGACACGACCACCAATGACCACCCCTAAAAATCCAGCAAACAGCAAATCCGAGACTTGCTCACGAGTCCAGCCACTATTTGGTTTGTCCGCTCTGCGATTGGCAAGCCACATCGCAAAAACAAAACCAACTAAATACATTAAGCCGTACCAGCGAATGGATATAGGGCCAATCGCAATCAGCACGGGATCAATATTTGGGAACTGTATAAAACCCTGAGACATAAACGTGTTCTCTTACTAAAAATGAGGTGAAGATAATAAGTGATTAAAACAGCATAGTTGCCGCTATAACCATCAGAAAAACGGAGAATATTTTTTTCAATACCGCCGTCGGTAACTGAGTCGCGTACCGCGCTCCTAATCGAGTAGTGAGAATTGAGGTCGAAGCAATGGCGACTAACGCAGGTAGATAGACATAGCCAATGCTGTAAGGTGGTAAATTCTCCACTTGATAACCGTGCAAAATAAAACCAATCATGCCAGAGATTGCGATCACACACCCACAGACAGAAGAAGAACCGACGGCTTTACGCATTTCAACGCCATGACGATTCAAAAAAGGAACGGAGAGCGAACCGCCACCAATTCCCGCTAAACTAGAGACAATACCAATACCACTGCCACATAGCATGGTCACCCACGCACCGGGCATCGTTCTTTGTATTTGCGCTTTTATCGATAAAAACATTTGAATCGCCAAGCAAAAAACAATCACGCCAAATACTTTCGGTAGATATTGAGTCGGGATCACGTCTGCGATCATTGAGCCAACAAACCCACCGACGATAACGCCGGGCATGAGCCACTTGACGACAAACATATCCACATTACCCAATTTAAGGTGATTTAATGCCGAAGAAGCCGAAGTAACAATGATGGTCGCTAGCGATGTCGCTAACGCTAAATGCATACTAAGTTCGGCGGAAATACCCGCTTTGGGAAGCAAAAGAAGCAACGCAGGAACCACAATTAAACCACCACCAATGCCCAGTAAACCAGCCATAAAACCAACGACTGAGCCCAATAACACCAGCAACACCATCAACTCAAAATTCACATTGGTTCCTATTTTTTGCCTGCGCGGATAAAGCCAGCAAAGCCTTTATCTTCAAAGTATGAGTGCATCATATTATAAATGTCGTTGCCGTAAGGTTGCATCAACGCTTTGTCAGCAAGTTGCCGTAACTGTCCTAATTGAGAGTGCCTCACCAAATATTTGACCTTGGCTACGTTGGAGGTATTCATACTTAGCATGCGATAACCCAAACCAATTAATAACAGTGAACCGATAGGGTCTCCGGCCAACTCACCACACACGCAAACAGGTATACGATGAGACTGGCAAGTTTCTAAAATCTGTTTAAGCGCCATCACCACCGCTGGATGCATGGAGTCATAGACATCAGCAACATGTGCATTGTTCCGATCAACGGCCAACAAATATTGGGTTAAATCGTTGGTTCCAACCGAAACAAAGTCCACTTTGCTCGCAATCAATGGTAGAAGATAAATCATCGATGGTACTTCAATCATAATGCCAATCTTGGGCATTATGATCCGATCATCAACGCTAGACACTTCTCGATACGCTTGCTCAATCAACCGCATTGCGTCGTCCAACTCTTTCGTTCCTGAAATCATTGGCAATAAAATGCTGAGATTTTGGTTATCGCCGCTGGCACGCATCATCGCCCGCAGTTGAATCAAAAAGATATCGGGATGATCGAGCGTAAAACGAATGCCTCGCCAGCCAAGAAAGGGATTGTCTTCTTCAATGGGTAGATAAGGCAGTGCTTTATCGCCACCAATGTCTAACGTTCTCATCACCACCCGTTTATCAGGATAAGCGTTCAAAACGCTGCGATACTGCTGCACTTGTTCTTCTTCTGATGGAAAGCGATGTTGCAGCAAAAAGGAAATTTCGGTTCGATACAGCCCGACACCATCAACCCCTTGGTTAATTGCGATGTTGGTATCCGCACTTAATCCAGCATTGAGCATCACTTCAATACGTGTGCCATCTTGCGTAAAAGGAGCTTCTGCAATGGTTTCATTAACCATTTGAGAAAGTTCGCTTTCTTCATAAGCTAAAGCGCGATATTCCGCCAGAATTTGTCTATTTGGTGAGATAAAAACCTTGCCGCTATAACCATCGACAATGCCCTTTTTACCGTTGATCTCCTTGAGATTAAGTGAAATCCCCATCACTGCGGGAATGCCCAGCGCCCGTGACAATATTGCTGCGTGGGAATTGGCAGCCCCTTCTAAAGAGACCACCGCCAGTAATTTATCTTTAGGAATAGCGGCGAGAATTGAAGCAGTAAGTTCGCGTACCACCAAAATAATCGGTTTATCAAGTTGCTGCTGATCATGCTCAGTGTTGTGCAAAAAAAATAGCAGTCGCTGACCTAGCTCACGAATATCCTGTGCACGCTCACGTAAGTAAACATCTGACATCTTCGCAAAACGGTTGGAATAACTCTCCACAACTTGCCGTAATGCCCAATCTGCACGATCACCTTTTTGGATCTGGCTTTTCAGATCGTTGCGTAGCATCGGATCATTAAGTAGATGAGTAAAGAGATCGAAGATGGCTAACGCATCTTTATTAATATCACTATCGAGTTTTTTTCTTAAACGACGAAAATCGTTCAAGGCGCTTTCTACCGCCAGCACTAGCCACTCTTGTTCTCGTTCAATATCGAGCGTTGAGGCGGGGTAAACATCAGACAGTTGAGGCTGGGTGTCATCCCACCAAAACTCACCAATCGCGATTCCAGATGACGCAGCAATGCCACTGGTGGATAACTGCTTTTTCGAAAGCAGCCACTGCCCTTGTGTTTGAGCATGAGCAATAATCACGGCCACTTGCGCCGCCAGAGTGACAATAAAAGACTCTTCCATCTCACTAAATAAGCGAGGTGTTTTTTGCTGCACGACCAACACACCCAATACTCGCTTGCGATGAATAATCGGCGTACCAAGAAAGCTTTGATACACCTCTTCGCCAAGCTGTTTGAAGTATTTAAAATTAGGATGTTTCGACGCTTCAGCAATGTTGATTGGCTCAGCTGAACGTTTCACTAAGCCCACTAAACCTTCGTCAAAACCGATGTGGATTTTGTCGCCTTTGAACTTTAAGCCTTGCGTTGCCATCAGTTCTAGGCGATGTTTTTCTTCGTTAGCAAGATAGACAGTGCAACACTCGGTACTCATCGCATTGCACGTTTGCTTAACCAAAATATCCAAGGCTTGGTGTACATCTTCTACCTTGGATACTTGTTCAACTATTTCCCTTAGCTGAGAGAGCATGTCTATCCTCTTTTATTTTTGCGCTTACCTTTGTTATTACGTTCTTTAAATGGCATCGCGAATGATGCAAACTCTTTCATGGCACGACGATAAACATCTCGCTTGAAAGAGACTACTTGCCTCACTGGATACCAATAACTGACCCAACGCCAACCATCAAATTCAGGGGTACTGCCGCGCTGCATGTTGATTCTTGATTCATCACACTCTAAGCGCAGAAGAAACCATTTCTGTTTTTGCCCAATACAGACAGGTTGAGAATCCCAACGAACGAGCCGTTTTGGTAATTTATATCTTAACCAATGACGGCTTGTTGCTATGATTTTCACATCTTTCTTTGTAAGCCCAACCTCTTCGTAAAGCTCTCTAAACATCGCTTGTTCAGGAGTTTCATCGTCGTCAATTCCACCTTGTGGAAACTGCCAAGAGTGTTGTCCGTATCGTTTCGCCCAGAATACCTGACCATGGTTGTTACAAATCACAATACCAACATTGAGTCGGTAACCATCGCCATCGATCACTGGCCAACCTCTAGTAAAATCTTAATTGCTTTGATTTTTCCACATATCCCCAATAGGAGCAAACTTACTAGTGTGATTAACACGAGATTTATGTATTCCTAATCATTAATTGGATAACTTTTCATCAAATTTAAAGTTATCAACAAAATAATGCGACACCAGCCACATTTATTCACCTTTTCTGTGAGTAACTATGTGAAGAATCTCTAGATAGCGACTTACTTCCCCAAAAAGCAAAAGAATACGGACCAATATAAAAAAGATAATAATAAATTAAATACATTAAAAACAATGAATTAATTTGACTTTCCATTATTCACATTACGTTGCGATTAACAAAAAATTGATCCTTTCACAACATGCTCAAAGATCCACCAATTAGCTCGTTATCCACACCCCCACTCTAGTAGAAATAAGATTTACTGATTAAGAGGCCCACTCTCTCAAGCAAAACCCTGTAAATGCATACAGACAAACAAAAAATGGAATATTTTTCCGATCAACCTGTGGATAACTTGAATTGCGATGATCTTTTAAGCAAAAGAAACGGCAGCACATTGTGTATAAGAATTTGCTACAATCGCGTTTTTATCATTCAAAGTATTATGAAACCTGTACCTAAAACTGAACATGAATTAATGCTTAGAGCCCAAGACATTGCAGGCTTAAGCTTTAGTCAACTCGCCGAAGAAGCCAAGATGACCGTGCCCCCTGACTTAAAAAAAGATAAAGGATGGGTCGGTCAGCTATTAGAGTGGCATTTGGGTGCAACAGCAGGCAGCAAACCTCAGCAAGATTTCGAGCAATTAGGTATCGAGCTCAAAAGTATTCCAATCAGTTACACTGGAAAACCGCTCGAAACAACGTTTGTGTGTGTGGCCCCACTCACCGGTGTTCATGGTTTAACATGGGAGCAAAGCCACGTGCGAAATAAACTCTCTCGAGTACTGTGGATCCCAATAGAGGGTGAGCGAGAGATCCCCCTAGCCCAGCGCCATGTCGGATCGCCATTGCTATGGAGCCCTTCTCCTGCACAAGAACAGCAGCTAAAAAATGATTGGGAAGAACTGATGGAGTTCATCGTTCTTGGCAAAGTTGAGCAGATCACCGCTAAGCACGGTGAAGTATTACAGCTCAGGCCAAAAGCGGCAAACGGGCGAGCATTAACCGAAGCCTACGGTGCTAATGGCAAACCTATCAAAACTCTGCCACGAGGCTTTTATCTTCGAACTCAATTTACCGCGAGCATTCTTGAGCAACACTTTATTTAAAAGTGCTCGTTATTGCTCATGAAAAAACGTAACCGTTTGATCTTTCACTGCACAATTCGTTTCCGTTTCACTGCCATCTTCGCTTATAGTAAAAACGTCACACACTCCACCAGCGAGAGCATCAAGGAAAGAATATGCAATACACCAAACTGCCTCATTCCACACTGGAAGTGAGCAAGATCTGCTTAGGTACCATGACTTTTGGTGAACAAAATAGCCAACAACAAGCCTTTGAGCAGCTCGATTACGCCTTAGACCAAGGTGTGAATTTCATCGATACTGCGGAAATGTACCCAGTTCCCCCCAACGGTAAAACCCAAGGTCTGACCGAAAGCTATATTGGCAACTGGTTAGAAAAATCAGGTAAACGTGAAAAAGTGGTGTTAGCGACTAAAGTGGCAGGCCCGCGTAACGTGCCTCACATCCGCGAAAAGATGTCACTCGATAGACGCAACATTCATTTAGCGATTGATGATAGTTTAAGACGCTTAAAAACAGACTATGTCGATTTGTATCAATTACATTGGCCTCAACGCCAAACGAACATGTTCGGCCAACTTAACTACCCTTATCCTGATCAGCAAGAAGAAGTCACTTTAATCGAAACGCTCGAAGCGCTTAATGATCTCGTCAAGGCTGGAAAAGTGCGTTACATCGGTGTGTCAAATGATACCCCGTGGGGCGTGATGACGTTGCTAAAATTGGCAGAAAAACACGATCTAGCAAGAATTGTCTCTATCCAAAACCCTTATAATTTACTGAATCGCAGCTTTGAAATTGGCTTATCTGAGATTAGCCACTTCGAAGGTGTTCAACTGCTGGCTTACTCGCCACTGGCGTTTGGTTGCCTGAGTGGTAAATATTTAAATGGCGCAAGACCTGACGGTGCTCGGTGCAGCCTATTTGAACGCTTTTCTCGCTATTTTACGGCGCAAGGTGTACAAGCCACTCACGCTTATGTTGAGCTTGCTAACCAGTATGGCCTTGATCCAGCACAGATGGCATTGGCGTTTGTCAATCAACGTCCGTTTGTCGCATCCAATATCATTGGCGCGACAAACCTAGAGCAGTTGAAAACAAATATCGATAGTTTAGATGTCGTACTCAGTAATGAATTGCTTCTTAAAATTCAAGAGATTGGGACGACTTACTCCAACCCTTGTCCGTAGATATCTTCGGGGCTAGCGAAGCCACTAGCCCCTCGTTTTACGTTGTTATTCGCATGCTTAACACACGGCGAAGATGACGAATATGACGTTCAGCTTTAATTGAGTCAGGGACTGAAACGCCAATAGCGCGTCCATCACTTTCTAAGCCAATATCTTTAAGCAAGTGTTGGCTATTAAAAGGCAGCTCAAAAGCATGACGGCGAACATTTCGTTGCCATTGACGCTCTTCACGGCGTAAATCAGCACGGACCAGTAAAGTAGCAAGTTGTAAATAAATTGAATGACGCATGAGTATTCTCCAGTAGTAAACTAAACGTTGACGGCTGGAAAAATGGGGGCAAACAAGGTGGATCAACACTTTGATAAGCTGCCATTTTTCCGCAGCCTATCTCAAGGTTACGGATTAACTAAAAATCGGTGCCTTTTTTATCATCAAACATACGACAGGCGTCTGTAGTAAGAGACGATTTAGGCGCAGTAAGATCGATAGAAACGCGAACAGTATGAACAAAAACGAAATGATTCATGTTGCGCCTCCAAGCAAATAGTTAATCCAAAGTGAAATGAGTGTGTGAGCACGGCTCACGGTTAAATTCTATGCAACTGAGGTGATTATTCAACTCTTAATTTTCAAACAATTAAAAAACAATGCATTAACCTAAAATGAAAGCCGATGACAGCAAATAAGTGACATATTCAGCTAGAGAATAACTTATTCGCAAAAGATATGATTATAAAAAATGGCCACATGGATTAAATGTGACCATTTTTACTTGAAGAATCATCAAGTTAATAGGTATTTTCAGTGATTAAGTTATGTTTATTAAGCAAGCGATACATAGTAGCTCTAGATACACCTAGCTCTTTGGCGGCCATTGATACTTGCCCTGAGTTGGATTCTAAAACCAGTAATAGCGCATCTCGCTCTGAACGCTCACGAATGCTTTTTAGGCTGCGCTTACCATCACTGCGTTTTGGTAAGTCGAGTTGCAATTCATCCAACATGACTGAATCGGACATCAGCACCACACGTTTGATCTGATTCATCAGCTCACGAACGTTACCCGGCCAGTGATAACGAGCCAATGAGCGCGCCGCTTCTTCAGTAAAACTGCGCGCCTGCGCGTTAAACTCTTTTGAATACTCCTGCAAGAAGTGTCGTGCCAGTAAAGCAATATCACCCGCCCGCTCTTTTAAGCTCGGGACATTAATACGCAATACGTTGATATAGTGGTACAGCTCTTCGTTAAAATTGCCATCAATCAGCGCTTTTTCAATATCGGAAGAGTTGGCGGCCAAAATACGCACATCCACCTCTTTGACACCCATTGAAGTTTCTATCGTTCCTTCCTGCAGGAAGCGCAAAAGGTTAGCTTGTTGGCTTTTAGGTAGAGTGAGAATATCTTTGAGTAGGATCGTCCCACCATCTGCCCGCTCCAATAATGAAGTTTGAGATGAGTCTTCACAACCAATACCGAATAGCTCACATTCAAAGCGGCTCTCCGATAAAGCTCGGCAATTCACTGAAATAAAAGGTTTTTGTGCGCGAGACGAGGTTTTGTGTACCGCTCTCGCGACCGTCTCTTTGCCCGTTCCATTTTCCCCATAAATGAGGATACTGACATCTGTAGGGCCGATGCGTTTGATCTGATCACGCAAGCGCTTCATGGGAGTGGACTCACCAATTAAACCAATATCCCCTGTTGCTCCATAATGTGGCCATACTTTCTTCTCTAACTTAAGCATTCCAAGTTGGTGTCCAATGGTGCTCAGTAGCTGCGCATCGGGAATCGGCGCCGTAAAAAAGTCGATACAAAAGTTAACAATGAATTGGCAAATCGTATCCGAGCTCAACTGTGATTCGCGAATGAACGCCAACCAACGTACTTGTTTATGGTTGCTGACCAAATTTGCAATGCCATTGAGGCTGAATTCATCATGGCTCAAATCAACAATACCAATGCATGGGCCTGTTTCTGCAAACAAGGCATCCGCTTTACGTAAATCTGCGCATTGTGTACAACGCCAACCAACCTGTTCAAGTACAGATAACCAAGGCTCGTATGTCCCACCAACGACGACAAGCGAACCAGGGACAGAATCCATTCGGAATTGAGTGCCCATCTATTATTCCTTATCTTTAAATTTATATGCAGTGCTACTTTTGGCACATTAAACGGCTGTTACATTAACGAGACTTGGCGCTGTAGTCTGTCTCAATCATAAGACTAGACAACAAATAAGCACTTTACCATTTAATATAGGGAACTATTTCATAATCCTTTCGAAATTGTTGTCTGTTAGTCCACGCTAGTGAACAAAATTTTTCAAACTAATGCAAAAAAAAACCGCCTATTTAGGCGGTTTATCGGAACGAAAGTAGCAATTACTGCTGTGGGCGCATCGCAGGGAATAGGATAACGTCACGAATCGTATGGGTGTTGGTGAGTAACATCACCAAACGGTCAATACCAATGCCTTGACCCGCCGTTGGTGGGAGACCGTGCTCTAACGCAACAACATAATCAGCATCGTAGAACATGGCTTCATCGTCGCCAGCATCTTTGGCATTCACTTGCGCTAAGAAGCGCTCGTCTTGATCTTGAGCATCATTAAGCTCAGAGAAGCCATTGGCGACTTCACGACCACCGATGAAGAACTCAAAACGGTCAGTGAAGAATGGGTTGTTATCGCTACGACGCGCCAATGGTGAAATATCCGCAGGGTATCCAGTGATGAAGGTCGGTTGCATCAACTTAGGTTCGGCCGTTTCACCGAAGATCTCTTCAAGTAGTTGGCCGCAAGTCCAGAAAGGTTCAACGTCTACATGAACCGATTTCGCGATAGATACCATGAGCTCACGGTTTTGCAGATCCTGTTCAGTTAACGCTTGGATTTGAGCGTGCTCTGGGTTGTAGTGTTTGATGGCTTCAAACATACTCATGCGAGCATATTGACCACCAAATTCTACCGTTTCATCACCATAAGGCATTGAAGTCGAACCTAAAACTTCCTGTGCCACAGTGCTTAATAACTCCTCAGTAAAGTCCATCAGATCATTGTAATCTGCGTACGCCATATAGAATTCCATCATAGTAAATTCAGGGTTATGGCGAGGAGAAAGACCTTCGTTACGGAAGTTACGGTTGATTTCAAACACGCGATCAAAGCCACCCACAACTAAACGCTTAAGGTAAAGCTCAGGTGCGATACGCAAGTACATTGGCATGTCGAGCGCATTGTGGTGAGTGATGAATGGACGCGCACTAGCACCGCCAGGGATCACATGCATCATTGGCGTTTCTACTTCCATGAACTGTTTTGAGATCATGAAGTTACGAATTGCAGTCATTACTTTAGAGCGAACAATGAACGCATTACGTGAACTTTCATTAACAATCAAATCCACATAACGTTGGCGGTAGCGCATCTCTTGGTCAGTCAAACCGTGGAACTTCTCTGGTAATGGACGAAGTGCCTTTGTCAGCAATTCGTACTCTTCCATATTAACGTAGAGATCGCCTTTGCCAGATTTGTGCAACGCACCTTTCACGCCGATGATGTCACCAATGTCTAGACCTTGGTATTTTTCCTTCAGCTCAGTTTGAACCTCTTTTGAAGCATAAGCTTGAATACGACCAGAGGTTTCTTGAATAACAAGGAAAGGGCCACGTTTCGCCATGATACGACCCGCAATCGCCACAACATGGTTTAAGGCTTCTAACTCTTCTTTGCTCTTTTCACCGAATTGCTGTTGAAGATCGCCCGCAAGGCTGTCACGACGAAAGTCATTTGGGTGGCCATTCGCTTTACAGCTCTTACGGATGTGATCCAGCTTGCTGCGACGCTCTGCGATGAGTTTGTTCTCTTCTTGCGCAATTTGCTCTTGATTCATTTCGTTTTGAACAGCATCAGTCATTTTACATGTACCTTATATGTCGGTAAAAAAGCATTAAAGGCCTGATTTCAGGCTTGCTTCAATAAATTTGTCTAAATCACCATCTAATACCGCTTGGGTATTGCGGTTTTCAACGCCAGTGCGTAAGTCTTTGATTCGGGAGTCATCCAATACATAAGATCGGATTTGGCTTCCCCAGCCAATGTCAGATTTCGCATCTTCATTGGCTTGCTTTTCTGCGTTCTGCTTTTGTAACTCAAGTTCAAACAGTTTTGCACGCAATTGTTTCATCGCTTGGTCTTTGTTTTTATGCTGCGAACGATCGTTTTGGCATTGAACAACGGTATTGGTTGGAATGTGCGTAATACGCACCGCCGATTCGGTGGTGTTAACGTGCTGACCACCCGCTCCCGAAGCGCGATAAACATCGATACGAAGATCGGCTGGGTTGATGTCGATAGCAATATTTTCATCAATCTCAGGATAGATAAACGCAGAGGCAAAAGAGGTATGGCGGCGGCCACTCGAATCAAATGGGGATTTACGAACCAAGCGGTGTACGCCAGTTTCGGTGCGCAGCCAACCATAAGCGTAATCACCGATAATGCGCACGGTTGCGCCTTTTAGGCCAGCAACATCACCTTCAGACACTTCAATCACTTCAGTCTTAAAGCCTTTCGCTTCTGCCCAACGTAAATACATGCGTAGCAGGATTGATGTCCAGTCTTGAGCCTCGGTGCCGCCCGAACCAGACTGCAGATCAATATAGCAATCTGAAGAATCGTGATCGCCAGAGAACATACGGCGAAACTCAAGCTGTTCAAGCTTAGCTTCCAGCTCATCCAGTTCAGGGCCAATTTCATCGAAGGTTTCTTGGTCTTCTGCTTCAATAGCCAGTTCCAGTAGTCCTTCCACATCATCCACACCTTGATCTAACTGATCAATGGTATCGACAATGGCTTCGAGCGAAGCGCGTTCTTTACCTAGCGCTTGTGCACGCTCAGGTTCGTTCCAGACGTTGGGTTGCTCGAGTTCTGCATTCACTTCTTCTAAACGCTCTTTCTTAGCGTCGTAGTCAAAGATACCCCCTCAGGATATTTGTGCGCTCTGACACATCCTGAAGACGGTTTTTAATAGGATTGATTTCAAACATGTTTGCTCAACATTTATGAGTAGAATTTAACCGAAGAATTCTACTTAAAAATGTGACGAAGATACAGGAAAAATTCGTTTGATCTGTTGGAATAAAAGCTGGCGCACGCCTAAAAAAAGAGGCTGAACAATCGTGTTCAGCCTCTTTAATGCTTACGAGTAAAAACGCGATTATGCCGCTTCTTTAACCACACTTTGTTGAACGGTAGTTGCAATAAAGAACATGCAAATCATCGCAGCGAGTGTAGGAAGTAACCACCCCATGCCGACCTCAAACAGTGGCAGCATATTGAACGCAGACACATCAACGCCAGCGACTTTTGCCGCGTCGATCAACGCAAAAAGAAAAGAGACAAGTAGCACTACACGGTATGCCACTGCTGGGTTTGGTAGTTTCCCTCTTAAGAAGGTCAACATAATCAAGGCAATCGCAACTGGATAAAGCGCATACAGTGCGGGGATGGAAAGCGTGATCAATTGTGATAAACCAACGTTTGCCACGATAGCGCAAGCAACACCAATAATGATCACCCAAGATTTATACGCAATTGGAGTCAATGTACAAAAGTAATCTGAGCATGCTGAAATCAAACCAATTGCCGTGGTTAGGCAGGCTAGTAGCACGATGACAGAAAGCACGATCTGCCCATAAGGGCCAAACAGCGCTTGCACATATTGGCTAAGCACTGCGCCGCCATTTTCTGCACCAAAAGCGACCACAGAGCTTGTCGCACCAAGATAAAACAGTGAAATATAGACAAAAGCTAAACCAACCGCCGCAATACACGCCGCGCTGATTAAATACTTTGTGGTTGCCGCGCGCTCAGTAATGCCTTTGCTACGCAGTGCATCGACAATTAACATCCCAAACATCAGTGCGCCAAACGTATCCATGGTGTTGTAGCCTTCAAGGAAACCTTTCGTCAACGGCTGAGTCAGGTATTCGCCTTGTGCAGTCACCATCTCACCTTGCGGATCAACAAAAACCGCAACGGCTAAAATAATTAATCCAACAAATAGAGCAGGAGTTAGCACTTTACCAATGATGTCAATGAGCCGACCTTGAGACCAGGCAAAAAACATCGCAATCACAAAAAAGAGAATCGAAAATAGTGTCAAATGCGATTGTTGCGCATCAATGAAAAATGGTTTCACTGCCATTTCATACGCCACAAGGCCGGTACGCGGTGCTGCAAAGGCAGGACCAATGATGATAAAGATCATCACTGCCATGATAGTTGCAGCTTGTTTAGGCAGATCTTTGGTTAAATGCTCCCAAGAACCACCCGCGACAGCAATCGCAATAATCGTCATCAATGGTAAACCGACAGCGGTAATGAGGAAGCCTGTCATGGCTGGCAGTAAATGCTCTCCAGCAAGCTGGCCAGCGATTGGCGGAAAGATGATGTTACCAGCACCCAAGAAAAACGCGAAAAGCATAAAGCCGACCGCGATAATATCTGTTAGTTTTAACGTCTGCTTCACAGATAACCCTTAATTATTATTTGATAAATGTTGTGTATGCATTGTTGATGAGGTTGAAACCGCATCTAAATCTAAAAATTAAGGGCGAATAATGACTAAACACTCAAGACTTCGCAAGGGCAAAGCAAAAAACGCTACATTAATTTATAATATCGGTGAAAAACCAGTTTAAAACTCTAAATGTTAAAAAATAGAAAGAATGATGTGTTGATCATTTTATCATACAGTCTCATAACAGATAGAAGAATAATCCGAACAAATAGATAACAATAGTGGTTATCACTTAATTAGAGCTATATTTTGAAATAATGATGAAAAGTCACACGCCCAAAAATAAGCGTTTCAAATTTAAACAATTTTCCATTGACGGTGGACAAGCGGGAATGCCTGTCAGTACCGATGGGGTTCTATTAGGCGCGTGGGCTTTCACGCACCATCCCAAAACCATTCTCGATATTGGCACCGGTACTGGGTTATTGGCATTAATGTGCGCACAACGTTTTAGCGATACACAAATTACGGCCATCGATATCGATGCCTTTGCCTTTGAAGCGGCCCAATACAACAGTAATGCTTCTTCATGGGGGCAACGCATACAGGTTTTACGAGGTGATATTTTAGATACCTCTTTTACGCCGTCCTTTGATGCAATTATTTGTAACCCACCCTATTTCAACAGTGGTGAACTGTCTCATGATCCCCAGCGAGCTACTGCTAGGCACACCAATCAACTTGCTCATCACGCTTTATTAGTCAGAGCAAAAAGTCTCCTCAACGATGAGGGGCAAGCTTGTTTTATTTTGCCCGTGTATGAAGGGGAACAATTTATCGAGCAAGCACTCACGCTCGGCTGGCAGCTTAAGCGGCGCTGCACTGTACAACCCATAGCACACAAACCCGCTCATCGGCTATTGATTGAACTAAGTTTAGCCTCGGCTTCTGTGATTGATTCATCGTTGGTCATTCACTCATCAAGTGGTTATAGCGAAGCCTTTATTGCCCTAACTCAAGATTTTTATCTCAAGATGTAGAAATAACATGTGATCCTAATCACCAATCCCCCTATAATGTTCGACCTTAATTTTATAGCCAAATAAGCCTAACGGCTTGTGGAGTACTCACTGTGATCAAAACCTTTGCTGACCTCGATCTTGACCCTTGCATCATTGCGGCCATTGAAGATATGGGCTTTGAACGTCCCACCCAAGTTCAAGCTGAAGCGATCCCACAAGCCCTAGATGGTCGAGATATTCTTGCCTCTGCGCCAACGGGAACCGGTAAAACCGCTGCATTTGTTTTACCCGCGCTACAATATCTTTTAGATTTTCCGCGCAAGCGAGCCGGCCCTGCACGCGTCTTGATTCTGACCCCAACTCGTGAATTGGCGATGCAAGTGGCGGATCAAGCTCGTGAACTGGCGAAGAATACTCGCCTCAATATCGTCACCATCACTGGCGGCGTACAATATCAAGAGCACGCCGACATCTTAGCCAAAACGCAAGATATTGTGGTGGCAACGCCTGGTCGCTTGATGGAATACATTGAAGGCGAGCGTTTTGATTGTCGTGCGATTGAATGGCTTATTTTGGATGAAGCTGACCGCATGCTGGACATGGGCTTTGGCCCAATCGTCGATCGTCTCGCTGCTGAATGTCGCTGGCGTAAACAGACCTTGCTCTTCTCTGCAACACTGGAAGGTCATGGTGTGGAAGGTTTTACTGCCGATCTCTTAAAAGAACCAGCAACAATCAATGCCGATCCTTCTCGTCGTGAACGCAAAAAAATCACTCAATGGTATCACCGCGCCGATACCATGGTGCACAAAGTTGAGCTATTGAAGAAAATCCTCACCGAGCAAGCCGAACGTTCTATCGTGTTTATCAAAACTCGTGAGCGCTTAGCTGATTTGCGTACAGAGCTAGAAAAAGCGCAAATTCCTTGTGCTTGGATTCAAGGCGAAATGCCACAAGATCGTCGCAATAACGCCATTACGCGATTCCGTGAAGGCGCAGTCAACGTACTACTGGCAACCGACGTGGCCGCACGCGGTATTGACTTACCTGACGTAAGTCACGTGATCAACTTTGATATGCCACGCTCAGCGGATGTGTACTTACACCGCATAGGTCGTACGGCTCGTGCTGGTAAAAAAGGCAATGCGATCTCTTTGGTTGAAGCCCATGATCAAGTGATGATGGACCGCGTCGCGCGTTATGTCGACGAGGAGATAAAAGAGCGCTTCATTAAAGATATGCGCCCACAGCACAAAAAGCCGGTATTCAAAAAGAAAAAGAAAACCGATGACAAAAAAGTCAAAGTGGTTTCGAAGAAGAAGAAAGCGAACAAAAAGAAAAAATAGTGTTCCAATACCACCTATAAAAAAATGCCGATACTGAAATATCGGCATTTTTTATCTTTAACGTTTGAAGAGAGTATCACTCTCTTCAAACTCACCAAGGTTTAATGTTCGCGTGTCGCACGGAACTCCACTTCAGGAAAACGCTCTTTGGCCAGATTCAAATTGACCATAGTCGGCGCGATGTAAGTCAGGTTATCCCCACCATCCAGTGCGATGTTACTTTGGTTTTTGCGCTTAAACTCTTCGAATTTTTTATCATCTGCGCACTCAATCCAACGTGCTGTTGCAACGTTAACACCTTCGTAAATCGCCTCGACGTTGTATTCAGATTTTAAACGAGACACCACCACATCAAACTGCAGCACACCCACTGCACCCACAATCAAATCGTTATTTTGTAGTGGGCGGAAGACTTGAACCGCTCCCTCTTCCGACAACTGCACTAAACCTTTAAGCAGTTGCTTCTGCTTCAGTGGATCGCGCAAGCGAATACGACGGAACAGCTCAGGAGCAAAGTTAGGAATACCTGAGAATTTCAACGATTCACCTTGAGTAAAGGTATCACCAATCTGAATTGTTCCATGGTTATGCAAACCGATAATATCGCCAGCATAAGCATTTTCAGCACGAGAGCGATCGCCCGCCATAAAGGTAACCGCATCAGAAATACTCACTTGCTTACCAATACGCACGTGGTTCATTTTCATGCCTTGGGTATAAGTACCCGACACAATACGCATAAACGCAATACGATCGCGGTGTTTAGGATCCATGTTCGCTTGGATTTTAAACACAAAGCCTGAGAATTTCTCTTCCGTCGCTTCAACAATACGCTCATTAGCTTGACGTGGCATCGGCGCCGGAGCCCACTCAGTTAAACCATGCAGCATATGGTCCACACCAAAGTTACCTAATGCCGTTCCGAAGAAAACAGGGGTCAACTCACCTTTTAAAAACAGCTCTTGATCAAATTCATGAGAAGCACCCAATACCAATTCAAGCTCATCACGCAGCTGAGCGGCAAGGTCATCACCCACGGCCTTATCCAGATCAGGGTTGTTGAGGCCCTTAACAATGCGCTCTTCTTGAATAGTGTGGCCTTGGCCGGTCGCGTACAGAATCGTCTCATCACGGTGAATGTGGTACACGCCTTTAAACTCTTTACCACAACCCACTGGCCATGAAATCGGGGCGCAGGCAATCTTCAGCTCATTCTCCACTTCATCAAGCAATTCCATTGGGTCGCGGATCTCACGGTCCAATTTGTTCATGAAGGTTACAATCGGTGTATCACGTAAGCGAGTCACTTCCATCAGCTTACGAGTACGATCTTCAACACCTTTTGCTGCATCAATAACCATTAAGCACGAGTCAACCGCCGTCAATGTGCGGTAAGTATCTTCCGAGAAGTCTTCGTGCCCTGGAGTATCGAGCAAGTTAACCAAACAATGATTGTAAGGGAATTGCATCACAGAGGTCGTGACCGAAATACCACGCTCTTTTTCCATTTCCATCCAATCTGATTTAGCATGCTGGTTAGAGCCGCGCCCTTTTACCGTTCCCGCTTTTTGAATGGCATTCCCGAATAGCAGAACTTTTTCAGTAATGGTGGTTTTACCCGCATCCGGGTGCGAAATAATAGCGAAGGTTCTACGTTTAGAAACTTCACTCAAAAAAGGAGTATTTGACATGAAACAGGTCTTCTCAATATGCTGATATAAGGGAGAGCCGAAGCGCTTACGCTGATCAGCAGTTCGATTCAAATTTGCGCGGTATTCTCCCCTATATTTGATCTGGGAGCAACTTTCGTCGCTATACAAATCAACAAGAGAATGACGACCTTTCTATTTGTAATTAAATTATCAATAAATATGAGCTATAACTAAAAAGGGCGAAGAGAATAAGCGAGTATTATGCTGATAACCAAACAAAGAAATTCTCTGGCATTTAAACAAGCCAAAACAGTGTTCCTAGTCTCGGTGATCCTTGGGATAGGCTTTAGTTTGTATCATACTTTGCTCGACCTACACCATGAGCAAGCTCGCATTGAAGATCACTACCGTTTTAAACTGCTGCAAAATTATTCAAATGCCAGCCAGGCTGCTTATCACCTCAACAACTTATTAGCCAATCAAGTCGTCTCTAGCCTAATGGTTGACAATGCCATTTATCACGTTGAAATTATTGATGATTTTGGCGATACACTGGCAAAAAAAAGCAGAGAAATTCCAGCGCAGACGGCTTTTATTCGGCTCTTATCGAATTATCTGACACCTGAAATACCCATCTTTAAAACTGACTTGCATCAACCCAATTCGAGTGTGGTGGTAGGTAGCTTAAGTTTTTCCGTCAACGGCTCTTCCATTGCCAAAGAATTTATTGCAAAAACCACACGAGTATTGCTGTTTGATCTCTTTCGAAATGTGTTGCTGACTTCGATCCTTTTAGTCTTTTTTTACTACAAGCTGTCAAAACCCATCACCACGTTAATTTCGTGGGTTCGTTCATTGCAAAACAATCAACGTCCAACACAGCCGCCATTACAACAGCAAAAAAATGAGCTCAGTGAGTTAGCCGGTACTTTCTATACTTTATGGAAAGAGCGAGAGCTCGCGGATGCTAAACTTAACCAATTAGCCTACTACGACACGTTAACTGGCCTTGCTAATCGCAGCTTGCTGCTGCAACTGCTCACTGATGCGATTGATAACAGTATTCGCACCCACACTTCTGGTGTGTTGTTTTACCTTGATCTCGACCGTTTCAAAACGATCAATGATTCACTTGGACACACAACGGGGGATCATTTAATCAAAGCTATCGCCATGCGTATGGATGGCTGGCTTAAACACGATTACACCGCCGCACGCATCGGTGGCGATGAGTTTGCGGTGTTGATTCCTCATCTCTCTCGCCAACAAGCAGAGAAGGTAGCTCAGCAGCTTCTGGCTCTGATTTCCAACCCTTACTCGATTGATGACCACCAGCTTTATTGCACTGTGAGTATTGGTATCTCGATTTTTCCGTCAGTGGGCAAAACCAATATCGATGTCCTTAGACAAGCCGATACAGCGCTTTATCGAGCGAAAGCGAATGGGCGCAATAAATACATGTTTTATGAGCCAGAAATGCAGGCTCAAGTCGAATCGTTTCTGGAAATTGAAAAAGGCCTCCATGAAGCCCTCAATACCCAACAGTTAGAACTTTATTACCAACCTCAAGTCGATGAGCGGCACAATATTGTCGGTGTGGAAGCCTTGATCCGCTGGAACCACCCAACCAAAGGTGTATTGCCACCGGGTGTGTTTATGACCATAGCAGAAGAAACGGGGCAAATTATTCCGATTGGAAACTGGATATTAGAGCAAGCGTGCTATCAATACGCCGCTTGGAAGCGCCAAGGAGTATTACCGCCCCATTTTCGCCGTTTAGCCATCAACATCAGTCCGTTGCAGTTTTCTCAAGATTCTTTTGTTGAACACATTAACCATGCAATGCAACAAGCAGGTATTACTGGTGAACATCTTGAATTGGAGATTACTGAAGGGCTATTACTGGAAAATGTAGAAAGTGCGATTCAAAAAATGGTGCAACTTAAAAAAAGTAAGCTGAGCATCTCGATTGATGATTTTGGCACTGGTTATTCATCACTGCGTTACCTCAAACTTTTATCGGTGGATGTGCTCAAAATCGATCGTTCTTTTGTCACTCAATTGCATCTAGATGAGAGTGACCAAGCAATTGTGGATACGATTATTATGATTGCGAAACGTTTAAATTTGGAGGTAATAGCCGAAGGTGTGGAAGAGTGCCAAGAACTCGAAACTCTCAAACAATTGGGTTGTGATCAGTTCCAAGGTTACTTATTTGATAAGCCGTTAACCGCTAAGGAAGTCGTCAAGCGTTTTGCAAGCCCATGTTATCAACTCAATGAACATCAAAAAGATAAGGCGCACCAGAAATAGTTCCGAGACGCCTGACTATGAAAAAAACTGAGTTTGCAAACGATCTGCTGATGGAAAATAAGCTACAAAAAATAGTAGCTCATGATGATCGCATCTTCTGATCCTTTCGGAGTGGGATAGTAGTTCACTCGACGATCGAGCTCATTAAAACCCAGCGATTCGTACAAGCTATAAGCGCGGATGTTGCTTTCGCGAACTTCAAGCCACGCACTTTCAGCTTGCGCTTTTTCACAGTAAGTTAAGAAAAACTCCATCAACAATTTTCCGTAACCCTTACCTTGCTGCTGCGGATCGACAGCGATATTCAACAAGGTCACCTCTCCAACAATATTCTGTGCATAGAAATAACCGACAACTTTGCCATCAACCAACATAGCATGGTGGCATGCACCACGACTCGCCAAGTCGCGTACGAGTGATTCAGCCCAAGGGTAACTGTGAGCTTGCTGCTCAATAGACCAAATAGCATCAAGATAAGGAAGTGATAAAGGCACAACATCAATATTCATGGTTTTATGACTCATAAGAACAAATTTGCTGCCACAACGCCCGGCGCAGCTCGGTATTGCCATCTATCTCAACTAGCGGCGGTGACGTTAACACTTTCTGGGCCAACGGGCTTTCTTTCTTTTCACAGCCTGAAAACCACACCCATTCAATGCTGGAGCCTGTTAGTTGGCTAAGAGAGTGAGGCTCAAGATAACACGCCTGACTGATTTCGAGCCCCATACTTTTCAATACTCTTGAAAACAGCAATAGAGCACCTTGTTGCGGGTATTGGGGGGAAACGAGTAATAAACGGCACGAGCTCGGCAGCGTCACCGGATCAGGTTGATAGCCAGCCAGCCGCTGTGGATGGATAAGCTCCCAACGCTGGATGCCCATTTCTTGTAAATATTGATTTTCGTGATGTGACATCTGTTTATGACCTCATTGAACATCGCAATCCTAACAAATCAGCGCCAAGACAGAAACCGTTAATCATCCAATGACCCAAGAGCTATGCCCAAACAACTTGAAGTTGCAGATAGGCGACAAGTGAATTCATCCCCATGAGCCTAGATAAACGAGGTGATTGGGGTGAGCGAATGTAGCCAACACAACGGTAGCTTCAAATGAGAAGAGCATAAAAGTAAACAGGGAGCACTGGGCTAATGCCGATCAGTTAAGACTTTAATCGGCAGATCAGTTGAATGATCCTACCTTTATGTAAAAATCCGATAGACCCTGTTTATCGGATTTTTTTATGCACGTTTCTCAAGCCCTCGATATCATCAA